>NZ_JAAEDQ010000003.1:0-260970 GCF_013344965.1 Snodgrassella sp. ESL0253
ATTTACCAACAGAGCAAGTTTCTTGATGTGCATTTTATGCTTATTGAATGTTAATGTTGGTAAATTCTAGCTACATCATGTGCTGATTTCAACTTGGGTTATGTTTGATGGATAGCGGTATACGACTGAGTGATGTGCGGATTAATGCTGAAATTCGGGTAGATAAAGGCTAAATTGAGCAAAAATATATACTAGTTATTTGGTTTTATTAAAAATAATTTTGTTGCAATTTAAGAATTATTGACATTAAAAAATACAGCATTAAGGGAAACGATTATGAGGTGATCTGGTTTTTTATGTCTATTTTTATTAAAAACACATAAATATATTGTTTATTTATGCTGTATTTTGGTATTTTTTATTTATATAATTTAAAATTAGCAATATTATTGTTTATTGCATGTAAGGAAGTAACATTTACACCTGAACGTAGAAAAACAGGTACAAAACCGGCCAGATTGAGCATCAATCCGGCCGGTGTTATGAAAAGATTTTAGTCTGTACAGATGCAATTTTTGCTTGTACGCTTTCTATACTGGCAGTAGTTAATAAAATACTTTAAAGCGCTCGGTGTCATCAATAAAGGTTTTTTCGGGGAAAGGTGCTTCATTGGAACCAAAAGGCATCATGGCACGCAATTTCCAGTTATCCGGTATCTGCCACTCTTTGGCGGCAGCAGCATCCGGCAGTGGATTGTAGTGTTGTAAACTGGCGCCGATACCGGCATTGGCTAGAGCCGACCAGACAGCAAACTGGGCAATGCCACTCCCCTGTTCCGACCAGATGGGAAACTGCTCGGTATAGCTGGGAAATTGCTGTTGCAGGCTGGCAATGGTTTGCTGGTCTTCATAAAACAATACTGTACCGATGCCGGCAGCAAAGCTGTTGATTTTGGCTTCGGTGGGGGCAAATTTGTCGGCTGGAACGATGGCGCGTAATTCTTGCATGACAATTTGCCAGAATTTTTGACTTTGCTGGCCAAACAGAATCACTACGCGTGAGCTTTGTGAATTGAAAGCTGATGGTGATAGCTTAACGGCCTGTTCTATCAAGGCGGTTATTTCTTCCTGTGCCTGAGAGACATTTCTGCCCAGTGTATATTGGGTACGACGTTTTTCAATGGCTTCTATCAATGCGTTGTTCATTTTATTTCCTTTATCATTTTGTAATTAAATTATTAATTTGAATCAAACATACATTGCTATATTAACGGAAAAATTTCAACTTACCCAGCCCTGTCTGTCAGTACAACAGATTTCAATTTTTGATATTTAATTAATTTTATTGCTTTGTAAACAATATGTAATAAACAAGAATAACTGAGATTTGCCGCTATGGCGGCGGTTTTAGCTGGTGGTTACACAGCATTTCCTCACAGGAATTGATTTTTTTAATTGCGCTGAACTGGCAAAATATATATAGCAAACAGGCTGTTTTTAATATATTTTTTATAAAAATTACTGTTTTTTAATTAGGTAAGTTATTCCGGCAAGGATTATGGCTGTCAGTTTTAGTATGGCAGATAGTGGCGCAAAAAGGCGGTAATGGCGATACTGAATATTACTGTTGGCAATAGGGAAAAGCGCCATGCCAGTAATATGGTGATGATTACCGATAACAGATTGGCCGGATGAGTAGTAGCAAATGCTGGTGCAATAACTGCAATCAGTACACAGCCGGGAATGGATTCAAGTACTCTGATCAGGCGCGGCCCCAGTGCGCGCTTGCGCAGTAGCAGATAACCGCTGACTCTGGTTACATAAGTAACCAGTGCCATGGCCAGAATAGTGAGGACAGCAGGTAAATCAATCATAAGCAGCTATCATAAATGCTACAGCCAAACCAGCTAGCATACCTAGCAGAACGTACCATGCACCGGGCAGAAAACAGTAGCTGGCAATAGCGACCAGTAAACTAACCAGCCACGGAATGGCCATTTTACAACCTTTCCACATACCTTTAAGTAACACCAAAAATACCGCGACAAAGGCCATATCAAAGCCGTAGTGAGTAACATCGCCAATTATTGGGCCGATAAGCGCACCTATTGTTGTAAATCCTATCCAGACCAGATACAGGCCAAAACTTGTACCAAGATAAAAGTAATAGCTGAATTTCTGCGCAGGTGAGCTTTTGGCATCGGTGAACGCCAGTGCCCAGCTTTCATCACACATAAAAAACAGCGCAGGCAAAACTTTGCGTTTGGGTAAGTCTTTTAAATAAGGTGTCAGTGCGGCACTCATTAAAATATGGCGGCTGTTTACCAGCAGTGTCATTAGGGCTATCAGAAATAGATGTGGCGGTGATGTCCATAAGTTGACGGCAACAAATTCGGAACCACCGGCAAAGTTTACTGCGGTAAGCAGTGAAATTTGACCAGTACTCATGCCCTTCTGGATTGCCTGAGCGCCTAAAACCAGTGAAAACGGAATAAAGCTTAGCATAACAGGCAAGGCGCTAATCAAGCCCCTTTTAATCTCCTGTGCAGGTGATGGCATAGCGGATGAAGACACTACTGGGCGCTTTCTTGAATATGGTTTGGCTAGCACTATATTATAAATAATATATTTTCATGGCGTAAACAGAATATGATTGCTTATTACACGTATCAAATATAGTAAAACTGGTTAGAAGCTGTGCCCAGGGTAAGAATTTATCAGCAGCAATATTACTGACACTTTTATATAGCCTGCCAGCCAGTGTATTCAACAGGTGACAAATTTTGAGTATTTGTACAGTTCCATCTATATGGCTACTACAGGTAAATGCCAATGTTTCAGCAGCAGGTGATTTATGTTGCTCTGGCAGATAAAAGCTGCATGGTAATATACTGGAATAGTGGTAATTGCTGCTGGCCATGTCTTTATACTTTATCAATATAAACCAGTTAGTTATATGTACTGAAGAATAAGAAGCTGGACAATGTTTTCTATAACTTTGCGATATGTAATTTATACCTGTCATAATAAATCGTACTGATATATTTTGTCTCTTCCCTGCTGCTGGTATTAGTAATAGGATTTGTTAGGGATTCTTTAAAAATATTATATTGAAACTTATAAATTAGGCTAGCTGGCAGAGATACCAGCAATAATGGTTTGCAGGATAAATTTCTTCATCTTTGCTGAATTATAAACACCAATTATGGGTAACTGAGAGATAAGTAAACTTATAAAAAGAATCAATTTATTTACGGGTATTGTACTTATTGTCTTATCGGCTATTTAGTCTGTTTTGAAGGTTTAAATGATTTATTTGCAATATGTTAAAAATTTCAGGATATATAGCTTATTAAATTGGCTTATGTAGTAAATAAATTGTGAATGACACCCCCTTTATACTGCCCAACAATACCAGTGGTACTTTTTTATTGCTGATTAATTAAAACAGACCAGCATAATTACTGCTGGCCTGTAGGCTGGTTACTGATAGTAATGGACGATATTGAGTAGGTCGGAGCGGGACATATCGCCGGGATTGTTGCCGGGCTGGCCTTCGGGAATAGGAATGCCCATTTTTTTGAAGTGTTCTACCCAGTATTCTGGGAATTTACCGGTATCTTTGGATTTGAAAGTCATGGCACGCAAGGGGAAAACTTCTTGTCCGTGATTGGCTTCTTTGAATATCTGGTAGATTAATTCGGAGCAATAATACTGGTCGTTGTTGATATCAAAGGCATCATCGTATTTTTTACCCACTTTCTGGCGCGCATGAACCAAAGCAGAAGAAATCAATGGCTGGTAAGCTGCTTTTAATCTGCCTACCACGGCACGGGGCTGGCACTGTTTTTTCGGATGCAGATATGCGCGCAGGGGAGTAATTTTTACTTTGGGGTGTGTTGCTTCGATTACATAGTGCTGGCTAGGAGTTTTCTGCCAGACAATGCCCACATGGGTAAAATTATATCCCTCCAGACCGCTGGTAGCTGCCTTGATGGCACTGCTCATACCGCCATCGCAGTCTTCCAGAAAGATAAGATCGCCATTTTGCACGTGAAAGGGTTTCTGGGCATAGACATTCAGACTAAGTAACAGGCTGAAAACAAATGCCAGCAATGACTGGATGTATTTCTGGTTCATATCTGAATCTTATGCTTTTGGTAAATAATGGTTAATTATACAGAATATATCATTATTAGCCAGTGTTAATCCTGCATAGGCAATATGTTCCCTCTTATGCATCAGTCTACGTTTTTACCTCGCTTGCGCTGAAAGATGCGGTAACTGGCAGCAAATGCAGCAATGGCGGCGCCAATCAGTGCACCACCGATAAACATGGAAACCAGATCAACGGTTTTGCCCACATCCAGACTATCCAGGACCTGTTTGGCATTCAGTTTTTGGCCGTTAGGGCTGCTCATGCCTGCTATCATATGACGGTTGTTGCACTTGGGCAGTAAGGCTGTCTGGTCAGCCGGCTGTGGATAGGCTTGTCTAACCGCAGCTTCACACTGCTGAATCTGTGCCGGAGTCACCAGATTAAACCAGCCACCAATATATAAGCCGCCAGCCAGCAGACAGGCGGCAACAATGCCCACCATTACGGCAGAACCTCTCTTCTGCTCTGCTAGCGGTGCAGAAACTTTTCTGTTTTGCTGTTGTTCGGCTTGGCGTTTGATTTGACGGGTTTTGTTACTCATTTGCGCTCATTTCGTTGCGACAAATTTAGGGAAATAGCTGATTACCAAGCATCTAGTTGTATTGGCCAACAATTGGGAAAACTAAAATATGGATAACCAGACAGTCTGATGCTGAATGATACCTGAAGCTGTCTATATTCGGTTAATTGATGTAATGGTTTTGATAAACATCTTGTGGCTGGATTTCGGTGTAGCAATTAGTTTTGCAGGAATTTCAGCTTAACGCCAGCTTTAGTTTTCGCCAGCATTTCGCTGACGTTCTCCCCCAGATACAAGGCAAGGCCAATGGTAAGCATATCGACTACCATTAGCTGTAACAGGCGTGAAATCATCGGTGTATATTTTTCACTGTCTTCAGGGGTAATAACGCTAATTACGCAATCGCAGGCTTGTGCCACCGGTGAGCCGGCGCGGGTAAGGCCGATAATTTTGGCGCCGTTGCCTTTGGCTATTTTGATGGCATCCAGTAAATCGCGTGAGGAACCGGAATGAGAAATGACTACCAGAACATCCTGAGATGACAGAACAGCAGCGGCCATCAACTGTACATGACTATCGGTATAGGCAACAGTAGACAGGCCAAAACGAAACAGTTTGTGCTGTGCATCCATCGCTACGATGCCGGAATTACCAGCACCGTAAAATTCGATGCGGCGAGCTTTGGCCATAAGTTTTACTGCGGTATCCAGATCAGCAGCATTCAGTGACTTACGACTGCCCAGCACGGTGGCAGCGGTGTTGGCGATAACTTTATTCAGCACGTCCTGCATGGAATCAGTGCTATTCAGTTCTTCATGCACATAAGGCATGCCGTCATGGCCAATACTGGCAGACAGATTGAGTTTGAATTCTGAAAGTCCGCTATAGCCCATACTACGACAAAAACGAATAACAGTAGGCTGGCTGACACGGGCTTCTTTGGCAATATTAGCGATAGCAGCATGCACAAACCATTTGCTCTGAGCGAGTACACACTCGGCCACGCGGCGTTCTGCCGAGGATAATTCGGGTAATTTCTGGCTGATTTTGGCTAACATTCTGCTCTCCTGTTTTGTTGGCACAACAAAACAGGAAGAGAAATATATCTGTTAACTGCATGCATAATAAACCTGCTGACTTCTCTTGTATTGCCCTTTTATCCTAATCATGAGTATAAACGAATGCAATATCTTTGGTGCGGATTAGCGGTGCCGACATGGCTATAAAGCCATAAATAGTTATTTTTGTTCTAGAGTTAGGTTTGTCTTTGTATATGTCATTTTCTAAACCAGTTTTCTACCCGCCTAGCAGCGATACTGGCTTAATGCGTTGAATATGATATCAAGCAGACGTTGGTTATCCACACTTTCCATGACATGGACAGGCTGATGAGTTACTTCAGGCATGCCTACAGTGAGTCTTAAGGCACCTTTTTTCCAGCGGCGGCTGCTGGCACGGGTATAGTCGCGCGCAGTGGATACGTCAACAATATAGGGCGAACTGGTAACGATATTGCTGTCTATCAGTTTGGCCACACATAAAACATCATGAATCCAGCAACCGGCAAGATGACGGGTCTGGATGGAATAATCCATCCATGGGCGTGAAGTGCGCACGATAAAGTCGGTTAGCGGATTGGCAAAGCTTTGCAGTTTATCCAAATCCTGATGGGTAAGCATAGTCTGGGTAGTGACATCCAGAGGAGCCAGTGTAATGTTGGCACCGCTTTCAATTACAATTTTGGCTGCTTCAGGGTCGACTGCAAAGTTGGTATCTTTCAAATAGCCGTCCAACTGAAAGACACCGCCCATGATAACGATTTCGGCTACCGAACGGGCAAAATCCGGATATAGTTGAATGGTATGGGCAATATTGGTTAACGGGCCGATGGCTACTACGGTGATTTCTCCGGGATTGCCACACACCAGTTCGCCAATCGCCTGAGCAGCATGAGGTGCGCTGTGGTCGTTGAGTGCGGGCAATGGCGGCAGATTATCCCATAAAGAGAGCAGTCCCTGTTTGCGAACATTATTGTCCAGCTGTTCGCGCCATGGGGCGGCCGGTTCAATCAGTGCCTGTGCCGCACCTTTAACTACCGGTATATCTTTATTCAGCTCTTGCAATAGCTGGCGGGCTACCTGATAGCCGGTATCACGTGGTGTATTACCGGCCACAATGGTAATAAGTTCAAGTTTGATTGAATCTGCGGCCAGTGCCAGCGCCAGTGCCAGACCATCATCAACATTTGCACCTGCAATGCCATTACCGGGATCACAGTCAATCACGATGCGCTTCATAAGTATTACCTATGCGTCAATGGTAACGGAGTCAGTGGCTGACTCCGTTACATATGTTTCAATCAGTTTGTCAAAGCGATTAAATAGCGTCTTCTACCGCATTCAGATCGCGTCCGCGGGTTTCCGGAGCAAAGAATGTGGTGAAGAAACCAATACCGGCCATGGCTGCAAAGTATATGGCAATCGGCCACCATGTTTGATAATGCTTAAGTAATGCTGAGGCTACTAATGATGCTGTGCCACCCGATATGATTCCACCGAGTTCTTTGGCCAGTGCCATTTTGGAATAGCGGTTACGTACGCCAAACAGCTCCACACCATAGGCTGCCTGCACACCGAAAATACCCAGTGAAGCCAGACACATACCGATAACAATAATACTGCCTACGATAAAGGGATCACGGGTTTCCAGAAACATATAGGCCGGAATAGCATACAACATCAGCAAGAAACAAAACCAGCGGTAAACAATACGGCGACCATAACGATCAGACAACCAGCCGGCAAAAGGTATCACAAAGAAACCCAGTAGCGAAGCAATAAATACCGCCGTAGTGGCAACAGTTTTACTAACGTCCAGAGATTTGACTACATAGCCGATGACAAAGCCCTGCGCAAGATAAGATGGGCCGTTTTCACCGATGCGTAAGCCCAGCATCACAAAAAAGGCTTTATTCCGCGCCCACAAAGAAGCTTTACTGGTCGAAGTGTCGGCAGGCGATTGAGTAACAGTTGCAGTTTGTGCTTGTTTTAATTCTTTTTGTTCCTGTTCGAAAACAGGTGTCTCACGTACATGCCGGCGGATAAGGGTTGCAGCAATGGCAATCACAGCACTGAGGATAAATGGGATACGCCAGCCCCAACTAACCACATCTTCATCATCAAGCATTAATACCAGCAGCCATACCGCAGAAGCAATCAGTGTACCACTGTTGGAACCAATGCCGATTATGGAAGCAATCAGACCACGCCGTTTTGGCGGTGCATACTCCCCTAGCATAACCGTAGCACCTGAAAGCTCGGCACCGGCACCAAAGCCCTGTACAAAACGTAACATAACCAGAATCAAGGGAGCCCATATGCCAATGGTGGCATAGCTGGGAATAAAGCCAATCAGAGTGGTGGAAATCCCCATCAGGGCAATGGTGGTTACCAGTACAAATTTCCGTCCTTTACGGTCGCCCAGCCGACCAAAGAAAATGGCACCAATCGGACGGGCTGCAAAGCCAACTGAATAAGTGGCAAAACTGGACAAAAGACCGAGCGTGCTATCTGTTCCAGGAAAAAATACATCTGTGAACACCAGGCCTGCGGCCAGACCATACAGGGCAAAATCCACATATTCCATGGTGGTACCAAGCCAGCAGGAAAGTGTTGCCTTAATAAATTCCAGTCGTCCTTCGGGGGTGGCTAAACGTTGTTCAGCTGCGCTCTGCTTATGGCTGTCAACTGACGATTGTAAGTCACTCATTCAAATATCCTATGGTTACAAATCAGGGTAATACTACTTAGAAACAAAAGGTTAAAACAAAATTTCCAGCACAAACTTGCTGCCTATATAAGCCAGCATCAGGCTGACAAATGACACAATGACCCACCAAGCCACTTTTTTCCCGCGCCAGGCCTGAGTATGGTGTCTGAACAGGATAACCAGATAGATTAGCCACGACAGCACGCCAAACACCGTTTTATGGTTAAAGCGTGCCGGTTCACCAAACACAGCCTCAGAAAATACTGTGCCACTGACAGCCGCAATGGTCAGAAGCACAAATCCCGCCTGTAGGCCCTGAAACATTAATTTTTCAATAGCCAGCAATGGCGGCAGGAATGATTGCTGCGGTACAGTTTTGCGCCGGTGCAAATAATGGTTGCGCACCAGCATCAGCATGGCTAGCAGTGTGGTGATGCCAAATAAGGCATAAGCCAGCAATGCCGACAAAACATGTATCATGAATGCACTATTGTGCATCAGGTAAGCAGTAGGCCGCCCTGGCAACAGCCAAGCAATCAGCAATACCGCTGCTGAACAGGGAAACAGCGCTAGCTGCAACCCCTGCAGTCGATAGCGAAAACTGCCCACCCAATACAGCACTACCATGAGCCAGGTAATGAGATTGAGTGCATGACCAAACCCTACCAGTAGCACCCGTTGCTGTAACATTGGCTGCCACACCACAAAAGTATGCAGCAACAATACCAGCAGCAACAGTAACTGCTCACCTCGCAACGGATAGGGCACATCAGTATGGCGTTGCCAAAACCGCCATGCCAGTACAGAAAGTACGGCATAGGCAAGAATAAGCACCAGCAGCAATAAGCTCATGATTTTTCCGCAGCAATAGCGCGCCAAATTTTGGCGCGCATAGTGTAAAATAGGCAATTATTTATTGTTATGCCTGCTCCAAACTCGGGCAGGCATAGCAACAAGATGCCATTTTATAACCAAATCGCTTCTTATCCTACCCATTTATTGCGTCAATTACTGACAATAGACAATTTTCACCCGATATACACAGGCTGCTTACACATAGCTGGAGATGGTTTCGATGCTAGACAATTTATCAGATCGCTTTAGTAAAATTGCGAAAACCCTGCGCGGACAGGCGCGTTTGAGTGAAGACAATATCAAGGATGCCCTGCGTGAAGTACGTATGGCACTACTGGAAGCAGACGTTGCCCTGCCAGTTGTAAAAAATTTCATGTCTTCTGTAAAAGAACGTGCAGTTGGGCAGGAAGTCATTGGCAGCCTAACGCCGGGGCAGGCATTTATCGGGGTGGTGAATGACGCCCTTACCGAGCTGATGGGTACCGAGAACAGCAGTCTGAATCTGGCCGCGGTACCACCGGCTGTCATTCTGATGGCTGGTTTGCAGGGTGCAGGTAAAACCACCACCGTAGGCAAACTGGCACGGCTGCTGAAAAATGAACAAAAGAAAAAAGTGCTGGTGGTTTCCGCCGACGTGTACCGGCCGGCAGCGATTGAACAGTTAAAATTACTGGCTCAGCAGGTTGAGGTGGATTTTTTTCCGTCTCATGAAGGTGAACAACCGGTTAGCATTGCCCTGAATGCACTGGATCATGCCAAAAAACATTTCTATGATGTGTTGATGGTAGATACGGCTGGCCGGCTGGCTATTGACCAGAAAATGATGGACGAAATCCAGCAGATTCATGCGGCGATTAATCCGGTGGAAACGCTGTTTGTGGTGGATGCCATGCAGGGGCAGGATGCAGTGAACACGGCACAGGCCTTTAATGACACCCTACCCCTAACCGGTGTGGTATTGACCAAGATGGACGGTGATGCCCGCGGTGGTGCCGCCCTATCGGTACGCCATGTAACTGGCAAGCCGATTAAATTCATCGGTGTCGGCGAAAAAATCAATGGTCTGGAACCATTTTACCCAGACCGTCTGGCCTCACGCATTCTTGGCATGGGCGATGTACTCTCGCTCATTGAGGATGTGCAAAAAGGCATTGATGAAAAAACCGCGCAGCAAATGGCGAAAAAGCTGCATAAAGGCAAAGGTTTTGACCTGAATGACTTTAAGGCACAGATTCAGCAAATGCGCAAAATGGGCGGGATTGAATCAATTATGTCTAAACTGCCGGGTGACATGGGACAAATGGCTAAGCAGGTACCGGAAGGCACAGCAGAAAAAGCCATGAACCGGGTAGAAGCCATCATCAATTCGATGACAGCTAAGGAACGCGCCAATCCGCTGCTGATCAAAGCCAGCCGCAAACGCCGCATTGCCAATGGTTCCGGCGTTACCGTGCAGGAAGTGAATAAAATGCTCAAACAGTTTGAGCAGTCACAGAAAATGATGAAATCATTTAGCAAGGGCGGTATGGGTAAACTGATGCGTCTGGCCAAAGGCATAAAAGGTATCATACCGCAATAATCTAAATCATCAACGCACTGCCTGAATTCTTGTTCAGGCAGTTTTTTATTTCTGCTATCGGTACCACCTGAGCAGACGGCTTTAATTCAGTCTGTACAGGCTGATATTTTTATTGTAAATTATTCAGGACAGTTGATTCTTTCTGTTTAATCACTCTGCCTAAAAAGGAGTAATATTATGCGTAAATTTAATGATAAAGGCTTTTTTTGAGCCAACCAGTAAACGTCGTAAAGGTTTCCCATCCGAAACCAGCGTTAAACGCGGATTGGTACGGATTGTTCATGGCGATAAAGTTTTGCATGAAAAGCTGGGTCGCAATGATCGCTGTCCATGCGGTTCCGGCCGCAGCTTTCAAAAAATGTTGCCTAAAAACAGGCTGCTTTCGATGGCAGCAACAGGGATGACTATTTCCGCTGATTTCTGCCACTTGTACTATTACTGATTTAATCAGCTTTTAATTGCTATCTTCCGGTATGCTGCTAGTATTATGAGTATACCGGAAGATTATTAATTGCTTTTGCATAGCTGATTTATGAGCAAATAATCAACAGACACAGCAATCGGGATATGCTGGCATCAATATCAGCCAATCACCGTACTGATATACCCTGCACTTCACTTTTTCAGCGATATTACCGGCAAATCATTACTCATCTGATTTACTTTCACACGCTCACAACGCGTAGTTTGCTGCCATATTATTCAGAATTTAACAAAAGCACATCATCTTAAACCATGCATTAATGCATGAGTTATAATCGAAGTCTTATTTTTTTGATTTTTTCCCAATTCGTAACCATGTTAAATACCCAATATTCTCCGAGTGAAATTGAAACCCGTTTGTATCAGCAATGGGAACAGAGCGGCTATTTCACACCATCACTGGATTTAAGTAAGCCTTCTTTCGCTATTCAGCTACCACCACCCAATGTTACCGGTACGCTGCATATGGGGCATGCGTTTAACCAGACCATCATGGATGGCCTGACCCGCTATCATCGCATGAAAGGCGAAAACGTCTGCTGGATTCCCGGCTCTGACCATGCCGGTATAGCAACCCAGATTGTGGTGGAACGTCAGCTGGCGGTAGAAAATATTTCCCGCCATGATTTGGGTCGGGAAGCGTTTATTGCCAAAATCTGGGACTGGAAAAAATTCTCCGGTGGCACCATTACCGAGCAAATGCGCCGTGTCGGCTGTTCGGTAGACTGGAACCGCGAATACTTCACCATGGACGATGTTCGTGCTGAGGTGGTAACCGAAGTATTTGTACGCCTGTTTGAGCAGGGTTTGATTTATCGCGGTAAACGGCTGGTGAACTGGGACCCTGTATTGGGTACGGCCGTATCTGATCTGGAAGTGGAAAATATCGAGGAAAACGGCCATATGTGGCATATCCGCTATCCACTGGCCGACGACCCGAACAATGCCCTGATTGTGGCCACTACCCGCCCGGAAACCCTGCTTGGTGACGTAGCCGTGGCCGTACATCCTGATGATGAGCGCTATGCCGGCTTTATTGGTAAACAGGTAATCCTGCCATTATCAGGCCGTACCATCCCAGTGATTGCCGATGAATATGTGGATAAAGACTTCGGTACTGGCTGTGTAAAAATCACACCGGCACACGATTTCAACGACTACGAAGTGGGTAAACGCCACCAGACTGTACTGATTAATGTACTGAGTCTGGACGCCAAAATCCTGCCGCAGGCAGAAGTGTACGATTTTCAGGGACAGGCACAGACAGCTATCGACCTGCCGGCAAAATATGCCGGTCTGGATCGTTTTGCTGCACGTAAACAGATGATAGCCGACCTTGAAGCGGAAGGCTTGCTGGTTAAGGTAGAGGAACACAAACTGATGACGCCAAAAGGCGAC
Organism: Snodgrassella sp. ESL0253; assembly: GCF_013344965.1. Lineage (NCBI taxonomy): Bacteria > Pseudomonadati > Pseudomonadota > Betaproteobacteria > Neisseriales > Neisseriaceae > Snodgrassella > Snodgrassella sp. ESL0253. The sequence continues at coordinate 12,702 of NZ_JAAEDQ010000003.1, forward strand.
CGTACCGGCAGTGTGATTGAACCAATGCTCACCAGTCAGTGGTTTGTAGCCATGACCCGCAGTGCCAGCAATGATGTTGCCCATCCGGAACCGGAATCAGAATTCAAAGGTAAAACTTTAACCGAAAAATGTATCCATGCCGTGGAAAGCGGACAGGTACGCTTTATTCCGGAAAACTGGGTAAATACCTATAACCAGTGGATGAACAATATTCAGGACTGGTGTATCTCACGTCAGTTGTGGTGGGGACACCAGATTCCGGCCTGGTATGACCAGTCTGGCCGCGTATATGTTGCACGTAATGAAGCCGAAGCACGTGCACAGGCCGGTGCAGATGCGGTATTAACCCGCGATGAAGATGTGCTGGATACATGGTTTTCTTCCGCACTAGTGCCCTTCTCTACTCTGGGCTGGCCGCAAGACACACCCGAATTGCAGGCGTTTTTGCCATCTCAGGTACTGGTAACCGGCTATGAAATCATTTTCTTCTGGGTAGCACGCATGATTATGATGACTACCCACTTCACTGGTAAAGTACCATTTCATGATGTTTATATTCATGGCATGGTGCGCGACCATGAAGGCAAAAAAATGTCTAAATCCGAAGGCAATGTGATTGACCCGGTAGATTTGATTGATGGCATTGATCTGGAAAAACTGCTGGTAAAACGCACAACTGGCCTGCGCCGGCCAGAAAAAGCACCGCAGGTAATCAAAGCTACACAAAAACTGTTCCCTGACGGCATTCCAGTATTTGGTGCTGATGCACTGCGCTTTACCATGGCCAGCTATGCCAGCCTTGGCCGTAGCATTAATTTTGACTTCAAGCGCGCCGAGGGCTATCGCAACTTCTGCAACAAACTGTGGAATGCCAGCCGCTTTGTGCTGATGAATATTGAAAACCACGATTGCGGACAGGATGAAAGCCAGCCATTAAGCTACAGTTTCGTTGATAAATGGCTGCTGACCCGTCTGCAACAGACAATCACAGCAGTAAGTGAGGCACTGGATACCTACCGCTTCGATATGGCTGCACAAACGCTGTATGAATTTATCTGGAATGAGTATTGCGACTGGTATGTGGAACTGGCCAAAACCCAGCTCCAGCGTGGTGACGAAGCGCAGCAGCGTGCAACTCGGCGTACACTGGTACGGGTATTGGAAGTGGTGTTACGTCTGCTGCACCCGATTATGCCGTTTATTACTGAAGAACTGTGGCAAACCATCGCGCCTTTGGCCAATGCAAAGCATACTGAAAGCATCATGCTGGCAGCATGGCCACAGGCAGACAACAGCCTGACTGATACTGAAGCGGTAAACCAGATGCATTATTTGCAGGAGCTGGTGAATTCCGTACGTAATCTGCGCGGTGAAATGGGGCTGGCCATGAGTGTGAAAGTGCCGCTACTGGTAGAAAGTACAACGGATTTGGGTACATTATTGCCCTATCTGCTGCTTATGGCGCGCCTGAGTGAAGCCAGACAGGTAGCACAATTACCGGAAAGCGATGATGCGCCGGTAGCAGTATGTCAGGGTGCACGCCTGATGCTGAAAGTAGAGGTAGACAAAGCCGCCGAAACCGCCCGTCTGCAAAAAGAAGCAGAAAAGCTACAGAAAAATATCGACAAGATTGCCAATAAACTGGCCAAACCGGGCTATACCGATAAGGCTCCGGCACATCTGGTAGAAAAAGACCGCAGCGAACTGGCACAATTGCAGGACAGAATGGGCAAAATCAATTTGCAGTTGCAAAAATACCGCTGATTAAATTATTCATGTTCTAATAGCATCCACCAGACCATAAGCATATATATAGGTCGGAAACACTGGCAATATGTATATGTCTGCTCAGTCTGGTGGTTTTTTATAGCAGCCAGGAATGTCCTGATAATAAATAATTTTTTTCTTTATAAAACAATATTTTAAATAAAAACAATATATGTAATTTGTATTTAATTTACACATAATTATTTAATTTTATAATAATCTTATGTAAAATTCAGAAATAATGTCTTATTTTTTGGTTTAATATTCCAAAGACATATGAACTGGATATACTGAAAGATTGGAGCAACAAGATGGTAAACACATCTAAATACTCATCCCTCAACATCGTCCTGATTCAGACACGCGAAGCATTACTTTCCCATTTTCGGCCCATGCTGAATGATATTGGTATCACCGACCAGCAATGGCGTATTATCCGTTTACTGGCAGAAAATGGTATTATGGATTTTCAGGAACTGGCCAAACAGGCATGCATTCTGCGCCCAAGCCTGACTGGTATCCTGACGCGGCTGGAAAAACTGGGCTATGCGGTACGCCTAAAACCCTCCAATGATCAGCGACGGGTATTTCTGAAACTGACACCGGTAGGGGAAAAACTGTATGAAGATTTCTGTGTCGCAGTAGATGCACGTTACAAAGTACTGGAACAGCGTTTTACGCAGGAAAAACTGCAACAACTGGGTAAACTATTGAAAGAATTTACCAATATTGCTGTTGATAAAGAAGAAAAAGAAACCAGATAACATGGATCAACCATCCTCAACCATGGCTTTGCAATATCGGGAAGCCATGTCCAAAGTGGCGGCAGCAGTACACGTTGTCACCACAGAAGGCCATGCCGGACGTTATGGCATCACCCTCACTGCTGTCACGTCGGTAACGGACACCCCGCCCACACTATTATTATGTATTAACCGCAATGCCCGCATTCAGCCGATTCTGCGTGCCAATGGGCAGCTATGTGTTAATGTTCTGGCCGCTTCACAACAGGACGTAGCCGAGCACTTTGCCGGCCTGACATCCATTTCGGCAAGCGAGCGCTTTTTGCAGAACGAATGGCAAAATCACCACCATACTACCCAACCACAGTTAGTGGGGGCACTGGCACATTTACACGGCCACATTATCGACAGCCATGATATGGGCAGTCACAGTGTGTTTTACGTAGCGATTGAGCATATCAACGTTAATTCGCAGGAAAATCAGGGATTACTGTATTTTCAGCGGCAATTTGCTCAAACTGCTGCACCAGTGTGTGAAGCAGACTATGTCTGAAGCATTTCCCTGCAAACTGGCTGTTAATATCTGTCGGCACTGATAAACAAAACGGACTGTCCATACTGGTACAGCCCGTTATAGCTGGCTGAAATATTTATTTTACAATCTGTACCAGCTCACCCGCTGCATAGCGGTTAGCCATTTTTTCCAGAGAAACCGGTTTAATCTTGTCTGCATGACCAGCCGCACCAAATGCCACATAGCGGTCGATACACACCTGTTTCATCGCTTTAATGGTTTCAGTAAAGTATTTGCGCGGATCAAATTCTGCCGGATGTGTAGCCAGAAAACGGCGAATCGCACCTGTACTGGCCAGACGTAAATCGGTATCAATATTTACTTTGCGCACACCGTACTTAATTCCTTCCACAATCTCTTCTACCGGCACACCGTAAGTTTCCGGAATATTGCCACCATATTCATTAATAACCTGTAGCCACTCCTGTGGTACCGAGCTGGAACCATGCATCACCAGATGGGTATTGGGCAGGCGTTCGTGAATTTCGCGGATACGGTCGATTCGTAATACATCACCAGTAGGCTTGCGGGTAAATTTATAGGCGCCATGGCTGGTACCGATGGCAATAGCCAGTGCATCTACGCCAGTGTCCTGCACAAAGCGCGCTGCTTCATCCACACTGGTGAGCATCTGCTCATGGCTGAGTTTACCGGCAGCGCCAACACCATCTTCTTCACCGGCTTCACCAGTTTCCAGATTGCCCAGACAACCAATTTCACCTTCAACCGATACCCCACAGGCATGTGCCATACACACAGTTTGACGGGTAACATCCACATTGTATTCATAGGTAGAAGGTGTTTTGGCATCGCTCAGCAGCGAACCGTCCATCATCACTGATGAAAAGCCCAGCTGGATAGAGCGTTGGCAAACTTCTGGTGAAGCACCGTGATCCTGATGCATTACCACTGGAATATGCGGAAATTCTTCAATAGCAGCCAGAATCAGATGACGCAGAAACGGTGCACCAGCATATTTACGCGCGCCAGCACTGGCCTGCACAATCACCGGAGCGTTAACTTCATCGGCCGCTTCCATAATCGCACGCATCTGTTCAAGATTATTGACATTAAACGCCGGCAGGCCATAACTGTTTTCTGCAGCATGGTCGAGCAGTTGGCGCATAGAAACTAAAGCCATGAGATTCTCCGTGGGTACTTGGTAAGAATGGGTAAAAATTCGGCGCAATTATACCATCAAGCATCATGTTTGTAGGCATGTGCACGCACTATTCAGTAAATCCGTGCCTGAATAAATAGTCGTGGGAATTACTGGAAAAAAACGATTCGTTCGCGTTGTACAGTTAATGGCAGCCAGTCACCCGCATTCACGGCCTGATGCAGTGGCAGCCACCAACGCAATACCCCATATTGCGGATGCAGCAGCTGTACATCATACGATCTGGCCGTTAAACACACCTCTGTTACCTGTACCTGCACCCCGTTTTGCGGGTCATATTGCAACGCATTCTGCGGAATATAGCAGGCATCACTGACATTATCGCAGCCCAGCAGACGCGCAGCCCAAGCATCTGCCGGCTGCGCCAGTAATTCAGATTTCTTGCCCTGCTGTACCCAGCGGCCATGCCTGAGCAGACAGATGCAATCGGCCAGTGCAAAGGCTTCCTGCGGGCTATGAGTAACCAGCACCGCCGGACATTTCTGCTGGCGTAGCAAACGCAAGGTTAATTGCTGCAAACTGGCTCGCAGAGTGGTATCCAGTGCTGAAAAAGGCTCATCCAGCAGCAATGCCTGCGGTTGCAGAATCAATGCCCGCGCCAATGCTACCCGTTGCCGTTCTCCGCCGGATAACAGCCCTACCGGCTGAGTAGCTGCTTCAGCCAGCCCCACTTCCGTTAAAAGCTGCTGTGCCTGCTGCCGGGCACATGATTTACTTACCCCATGCATACGCAGGCCAAAAGCCACATTCTGCCAGACATTCAGATGCGGCAATAAAGCATAATCCTGAAACATCAGCCCGATACGGCGCTGTTCCGGCGGTAAAAAAGTAATATCTGTATCATTAATCAATATCTTGCCGCTATCCGGCTTCACCAGACCGGCAGCCATATTCAGCAAAGTTGATTTACCACTGCCGCTTTCACCCAATACCGCCACCAGCTCACCATCGGCCACTTGCAAACTTAAATCCGCTGCCACCACCTTATCAGCAAACTTTTTATTAATCTGTTGCCAGCTCAGCATATGCGTTGTTCCTTTCTGCCCTTACTCCACTCCAGCAAAGCAAAAATCAGCATTGCCAGCAACATCAACAGTAAAGTCAGCACCATAGCACGGTCATAATTATCACGGCCGGCTGTGCTCAGATAATGATAAATCAGCGTAGTTAACGTCTGCCATTCAGGCCGCGACAAAAACAGCGTGGCCGCAAACTCCCCTACACAAGTGGCCGCAGCCAGTGCCAGCCCGCGTTGCATGGCTGGCCGCAACAACGGCAAAATCACATGCAGCAACACCTGTATGCGACTGGCTCCCAATGTTCGCGCGGCCTGTGTATAACTGCGCGGCAGACTGTCCCACGCCGCCAGTATATCCTTGGTAATAAACGGATAGGCGAGCAACGCATAAGTACATACCAGCATACTTAATGATGCCGTCCAGCCCGGGTAGCACAACAACAGTCCAAACGACACACACACCGGCGACACCATAAACGGTAAAAATGTCAGACTGCGCACCCACACCAGCCGCTGCGCCAATGCCGCATGCGTAAAACCCAGCAGCAGGGCTAACACCATCGCCATTACAGTAAAGCGTAAAGTATTCAGCAGTGCCTGCCATGTAGTGCTTTCCAGCAATACCAGCCACGAACTGCCTGCCAGCACGGCACGCCAGCCAACTGCCAGCAGCGGCAGCACACAACAACTCAGCAACAGCAGCAAAGCCAGCAATAGCGCCAGTTTCTGCCGTGCAGTCGGTTGTTGCGCAGGCAGCATCTGCACCATAGCCGTTTGTGTCGTATATTTACTCAGACAGGCATATGCAATACCCGCCAGAAAAGTCGTTGCCAGCGTCCACAGCACCAGCACACCGGCCTGTGCCATATCCAGCTCATAGGCAATCAACTGATAAATCTGCACTTCCAGCGTAATGTAACGCTCACCCCCCAACAATAAAGCCAAACCAAAACCAGAGAAACAGTACAAAAACACCATGCACATACCACCGGCCAGCCACGGCAACATCTGCGGCAACTCAACACGAACAAAACGCTGCCACACCCCTGCACCCAGAGTCTGCGCTGCATACAAACGCGTCGCCGGTACCTGACACAAGCCCTGATAGGCCGCACGCACCATCACCGGCAGATTAAAAAACACATTCCCATACAACAATAACCACGGCGTTTCTTCCCAGCCACGCCACAACAGCCCCTGCGCCCCAAACAGTGCCAGAATACCCACACCAGCCACCAGCGTCGGCATCACAAACGGCAGCATCAGCAAACGCAACACCCAGCTTCGGCCAGCAAACTGCAAACGGGTAACCACCCACGCCACCGGCACACCCAGCAACAAAGTCAGCCCGCTGCTGATAGCGGCCTGCCAAGTTGTCCAGCCCAGTAAACGGCGCAAATACTCATCCTGCCAAACCATACGGAAACTGTCTGCATCCGTTTGTTGCAGCATCGTCCACAACGGCAGCAGCACCACAGCCAGTAAAAACAGCAGCGGCAACAGTAACAGCATTCCCAGCAGCACTTTTTGCGCCATACCACCAGCGTTTGCTTTAATGCCGTTTACCTTCATATGCACCTGTTCATTACCTTTAAATTCACCGTTTATACAATCAAACAGGGCACCACCATGCCCTGTTGTTATTCCCGAATCTAGCAATGGCAAACAGCCCTATTTCAGAGCAGCGCCCAACATCTGCCTAGCGTTGCACCACTTTCACCCACTGTTTCACCCAGCCTTGCTGTTTTGCGGCCATATCAGCCATACTCGGTTGGGCAACAATAGTAGGAATACTCATATGTGCATATACAGGTGGCAGCGTCACCCCTTTCACAGCCGGATAAACCCACATTGATGTAGGTATGGCACTTTGTACCTGATTGCTTTGCAGATATTGCACCAGCTTCGCCGCCAGTACCGGCTGACTGGCATTATTCAGCACCGCAGCACCTTCAATCTGGCGGAATACCGCACCCTTAAAACGCAAATCGCCAGTTGGCGGTGTCTGGTATTTGCCTTTACCATAATACACCTCGGCTACCGGACTGGAAGCATAGCTCACCACCATCGGCCGGCTGCCGCCGTTGAGCGTGAAATCAGTGTAATAAGCCTCACTCCAGCCCTTGGCCACTTTCACCCCGTTCTGGCGCATTTTTGCCCACCACTGCCACGTGCCCTGTTCACCGAGGCCGCCAATATTGGCCAGCAGAAACCCCAGCCCCACCGTTGAAGTGGCCGGGCTAGGCACCACCAGCAAATCCTTGTAAGCCGGGCTAGCCAGCTCTTCCAGCGAACGCGGTAACGGTTTCTTGTGTTTCTGGAACCAGGCCTTATCATAATTAATAGCAATATAGCCATAATCCACGGCCAGCACCTGCGGCAAGTCCACGTTTACCGCGCGGCTGGCCGGCTGGCTGGCAGCAAACAGCTTAAACTGCTGTGCCTTGCTGATATTACTGTTATCCAGACCATACACCGCATCGGCAATCGGTTTGGCACGCGTTAAAATCAGCTTATTGAGCATCTCATTGCCACTGCCAACCTTAATCAGAGTTAACTTAACCTGATTATCCTGCTCAAACTGAGCCAGAACATTTTTCGGCAAAGCAAAAGAATCATGCACTGCCAAACGTACTTCAGGCTGCGCCTGTGCCCATGCGGCCATCAGCATGCATAATGTCCCGATTAACCACTTACCTGCCTTCATCCCAGCCTCCTGCACTTAAAATTATCTATATCCTGTGTACAATCATACCTGTTTTACGTGTACATAGTACAAACCTGACGCCAACTTACAAATCATGACAACCCATTACTGGCTATTCGACCTTGACAATACACTGCATCAGGCGGATGCAGGCATCTTCAGCATTATCAATCAGCACATGACAGCCTATCTGGCTACTAACCTGCACATGGATAGCGCAGCAGCCTCACAACTGCGCCAGCAATACTGGCAGGATTACGGCGCCACACTGGCGGGGCTCAGACTGCACCATTCCCAAATAAACCTGCACGACTTTCTGCTTGCCTGTCATCCACTGGCACAGATTCTGCCTCTGCTACAGCCCATGCCACAGCTACAGTACACATTGGCACACCTGCCCGGACACAAAGTAGTTTTTTCCAATGGCCCCAGCCATTATGTACAGGCACTGGTCAGTGCCATGCAAATCCAGCCACACTTCCATGCCCTGCTTGGCACAGACAACATTGAACTGCACTACAAACCTCACCCCCAAGCCTACCACAACCTGTGCCGGCAACTGCATATCCAGCCACAGCAATGTATTATGGTAGACGATAGTCTGGCCAACCTGAAAACCGCACATACACTGGGTATGCGTACCGTATGGTATGGAAAGCACAGCCATCCCACCCCTGAAACCGATGCCACAGCCTCAGACATGTCCGGCCTGCTGCGCATCGCCTCAGACCTACTGTGAAACGCTATACGCCAGCACACAAATTCTCTACAATAACAGATATAAATCACCAACCACAAAGGACAACGCCATGCGTGCGGGAATCTGTTTATTATGCGGTTTACTGGCTCTCAGTGGCTGTACATGGGAAACCTATCAGGATGCCACCGGCCAGACCAGACTACGCCAGAAATACGAGCCGGGTACACGAGTGGTATATCAGGATGGTACCTACTCGCACAACATGCGTTACAACAGCATGCGTCCCGAACCTCATGTCATGAAACCCAGCGTAGGTGATGCCAACGAAAAACTGCCGGCACATACCCACTGGTCAAACACAGACAACAGTGCCGAATAATCCATATACACCCATACACAGGGCTGCCGGAATCAGACATAAATTCTGGCAGCCCGTTTATACATCTAATACATACTGATTTATGCCTACTACACCCCTTAATATCGTTATCCTCGCTGCCGGCAAAGGCACCCGCATGTACTCCCGCCAGCCCAAAGTGCTGCATGAAATCGGTGGCATCAGCATGCTGGAGCGCGTTATCCACACTGCCCAGAGCCTCCACCCCGACAACATCAGCGTCGTCATCGGCCATGGTAAAGAACTGGTGCGGCAACGCATTCAGGCAGATGTGCACTGGGTTGAGCAAAACCAGCAGCTAGGCACTGGCCATGCGGTAAAAATGGCACTGCCTCATCTGGACAGCAGCGGGCGTACCCTGATTCTGTATGGCGACGTACCCCTGATTGACCAGCAAACCTTACAAGACTTACTCAGCACCGCCGGTGAAGATATTGGCCTGCTGACCGATGTGCTCGACAACCCCACCGGCTACGGCCGCATCATTCGTAAACAGGGCCACGTTGTAGCCATTATCGAAGAAAAAGATGCCAGCACCGCCGAAAAAGCCATCCGCGAAACCAACACCGGCATCTTTGTACTGCCCAACCACAAACTGGCACAATGGCTTAATGCCCTGCAAAACCATAACGCCCAGCAGGAATACTACCTCACCGATGTGATTGCACTGGCACAGCAGGACAACATCCCCGTACATCCGCTACAAGTACGCGCTTCATGGCTGGCGGCAGGTGTAAACAACAAACTGCAACTGGCACAACTGGAACGCATCCTGCAACAGCAGCAGGCCACCGCCCTGCTTCAGGCCGGCGTTACCCTGCGCGACCCGGCACGTTTTGATTTACGCGGCCAGCTCACCCACGGGCAGGACGTAGTTATCGACGTCAACGTCGTGCTCGAAGGCAAGATAGAACTGGGCGACAACGTTACCATTGGTGCCAACTGCGTGATTAAAAACGCCATCATCGGCGCTGGTACCACCATTCACCCCAACTCCCATCTGGATAACTGCATCATTGGCAGCAACGCCCAGATTGGCCCATTTGCCCGTCTGCGTCCACAGGCACAGATTGGCGATGCCGTACACATCGGCAACTTTGTCGAAGTTAAAAACAGCAACATCGGCTATGGCAGCAAAGCCAACCACCTTACCTATCTGGGCGATGCCACCATCGGCGAACACAGCAACATCGGTGCCGGCACCATCACCTGCAACTACGATGGCGTCAACAAATACCGCACCATCATCGGCAATCAGGTACGCATCGGCTCCGGTAACATGCTGGTTGCGCCCATCACCATCGGTGACCGTGCCACCACTGGCGCAGGCAGCACTCTGAGCAGAAACTGTCCGGCCGACAAACTGACACTGGCACGCAGCCGCCAGACCACCCTGCCAGAATGGCAGCGCCCAGAAAAACCGGCCAAAGAATAAACCAGCCCTTACCCGCGCCATCAACCCGTCATGCCGCAGCCGCATAACGGGTTGAAAACCATCTGCCGCACCCACTTTTAACCAGCATTCACAGTAAATTAGCACACACAGCCGCTGCATCATCCTGCTCAAAATTACATAGTCACCACAAACTTAAACATACCCAGATTATAAACTACATAATAATCACACCAATTACCAAAAACTTGACACAAATTCCTAACAGCGCAGCTTCCCTTAGCCATCCATGCATGCAAATTAACAAGCAAAAGTAATATCATGCACAATAAAAATGATTCCCACTAAAAACAACAACACAATACCTATTTCCTAAGGTTTAGCGCAGTGTCAACACTTACCCTCGATCAACTACCGTTTGGGCAACCGGCAGTCATTACCCGCCTATTGCCTGAATCCATGCCATTTCGCCGCCGCCTGTTAGCTATGGGCATCACCCCCGGCAGCCACGTCACCGTTATCCGCACCGCCCCCATGGGCGACCCACTGGAAATCAAAACCCGTGGTTTCTACCTATGTCTGCGGCGTAGCGAAGCAAAAGCCATTAGCGTAGTTGAGGTAACACAATGAAAATTGCATTAATTGGTAATCCCAACAGCGGCAAAAGCACCCTCTTCAACACCCTCACCGGCTCTCGCCAGCAAGTAGGTAACTGGCCGGGCGTCACCGTCGAGCGCAAAACCGGCAGCATCCAGATAAACCAGCAACCAATTGAAATCGTCGACCTGCCCGGCACCTATGCCATCGAAAACCTCGACATAGCCGCCTCACAGGACGAAATGATAGCGCGCGAATTCGTCCTCAACGAACCCGACACCCTGATTATCAACATCATCGACGCCACCAACCTGCAACGCAGCCTCTACCTCACCTTTCAGCTTCTCGACCTGAAACGGCCTATGCTGGTGGTACTCAACATGATGGACGCCCTGCACAACATAGGCGAAAACATCAACATCAGCACCCTTACCCAGCAGCTCGGCTGTCCGGTTATCGCCATTTCTGCCGCCAAAAAAACCGGCCTGTCCGAACTGCAACAGGCCATAACCGCAGCCATTACCCATCCCGTACCGGCTAACCCGCAATTCGACACCCTTGGCAGCAAATACAGCAGCATCATCCGCAACCATCTGGCACAACTGCCCGCAGACAGCGCCGTTCACCAGCTCGACCAGTGGGCACTGATTGAACTGCTACTCAAACAAAATCCCATCCCCCTCAGCGAAGCAGAAAACCACACCTTGCAACAGTGCCGCGATGCCCTGTCCGACTGGTGCAACCACGAAATCGACATCGCACTGGCCAGCGCCCGTTACGATGCCATCGACCAGCTAAGCCGTAGCATTATCGAAAAACCACGCGAAGCCAACCTGTCGCTGTCAGACAAAATCGACCGCATCACCCTTGGGCGCTACAGCGGCATCCCGTTTTTCCTGCTCATCATGTACCTCATGTTCATGGTAGCAGTGAAATTCGGCTCCGTATTCATCGACTTTTTTGACATCCTTTTCGGTACCATATTTGTCGATGGCTTTTCCGCCCTGCTTACCAAAATCAGCGCACCAGAGTGGCTGATTGCCATCCTCGCCAATGGCATCGGCAGCGGGATACAGACCGTCGCCACCTTTATTCCCGTTATCGCCGCCATGTTCCTGTGCCTGTCGTTTCTCGAAGATTCCGGCTATCTGGCGCGTGCCGCCATGGTAGTCGACAGAGGCATGCGCGCCATCGGCCTGCCGGGCAAAGCTTTCGTACCCATGCTGGTAGGCTTCGGCTGCGGCGTGCCTGCCATCATGGGCACACGCACCCTCGACAGCACCCGCGACCGCCTCATGTCCATCAGCATGATTCCCTTCATGTCCTGTGGTGCCAGACTACCGGTATATACCCTCTTTGCCGTTATCTTCTTCCCCCACAACGCCTCCACCGTCGTATTTATCCTTTATCTGCTCGGCATTGGCGTGGCCATCCTCACTGGCCTCATCCTCAAACACACCCTGCTGCCGGGCGCCATAACCCCATTCATCATGGAAATGCCCGCCTACCGCCTGCCTACCCTGCGCGGTATGCTCTACCTCACATGGTCACGCCTCAAAGGCTTTATCTTCCGCGCCGGACAGGCCATCGTCCTCATGGTAACCATCCTCAGCCTGCTCAACTCCCTCGGCAGCGATGGCTCCTTCGGCCACAACGACAGCAGCCAGTCTGTCCTGTCTGTAGCCAGCCAGAAAATCACCCCCGTATTTGCCCCCATGGGCATCAGCGAACACAACTGGCCGGCTACCGTAGGCATATTTACCGGCATCTTTGCCAAAGAAGCCGTTATTGCCACCCTCAACTCCCTGTACTCCATGAAAGCAGAAGAAGATGGCGGCGAAGAACACTTCAATCTGCAAGCCGGCGTCATCAAAGCCCTGCAAACCATTCCCGCCAACATTAAAGAACTGGCCAGCTCCTTCCTCGACCCCCTTGGCTTCAGCGCACTAGATCAGAGTGCCAACAGCATACAGCAGGATATGGACATCAGCGCCAGAACCATTACCAAACTGGAAGCCTCCTTTGGCAGCAGTACCGCAGCCATGGCCTACCTCATATTCATCCTGCTGTACACCCCGTGCGCCGCCGCCCTTGGCACCATCTACCGCGAAGCAGGCGCGCGCTGGATGCTGTTTGTCGCCGGCTGGACATTTCTCACCGGCTGGAGCTGCGCCACCATCTATTATCAGTATCACCAGCTCAGCCACAGCAGCAGCGCCCCCTACTGGATTGGCGGCGTAGCCAGCCTCTTCAGCATCATCGTCTGCGCCATGAAACTCATCGGCAGCCGGTGGCAGACCAGCCAGCTAACTATAAAAACCAGCCTGCGCAGCACAAACAACGGCTGCCACTAAATAGCAAACTATTTTTACCAACTATCAAACAGATTGACACTCAACAGCAGGCCGATGACTATAGCCAGTGGCTAACTAAAAAGTTGAGGCTGCACTGAAAAGCAAAACATGGCATACACATAATAAAGTAATTACCAGTGCTTCGCGTCGCCGAACCGAGTTACTAACTGAGCTGAAAAATGCAAGTCAAATGGACAGATAAGGCATGAGCTGACTTAAACATCATTATGCGCTAATCTTCCGGAAGAACCCAACAGCGGCATTTGATATTGAAGATTTGATTTTGAACGGTGTTCAAAATTAATCACTATATATAGCCTATCATCAATGCTATGCAGCATTTAGGTATGGCCAAGGCCAAAATGGAATTTTTGACTTACCAGAAGGTGCCGCGAATCATCATTGGTAATGGATTATGAATAAACAAGAAACACAGTTGATCGAGATTGAAAAAAAAGCTGATGAGCTTATGCAGGCAATAAATGCTTTTGCATTTGCTCTTCGCCATGAACATCAATTTTTCCCAGATATAACTGTTAGGCTATGTGCTGAGGCTATACACAATATTTCTAATATATCTGCTCTTGTTTATAGCTTAAATCCTGAATTGAGGCCATCATATCTACAAACAACTGATTTCTCTAATGCACTTGAGGAGGTTAAAGAACAATTAACCTGGTGCTTTCCTCCTTGTACAGAAAAGCATGTAGAACAAGAATAATGATGAGCTAGTACAGCTAAGAAAAAGCCCGTTTGTATTTTTTTCGTTGTTTAGCTGTACTAGCTTAAACTTAATCTGACAGACACTACCTACTCATCGGCATTACCTCGCAATAGCTTAGTGCCCTCCCTGCTGCGGTCACGCCCCAGCAAATAATTAACGGATTCAGCTCCGCCACCGTTCCCTCGATTAAAAAACTGAACAATCATAATCAGCATTCAAGATAGCCACGAACGACATTTAATGCCCGGTCTGTGGCTGCCAGATGGGTAATGATAGTAAGGGCATCTAACTGGTTCAGGGCACCAACCTTAACAACTCCGTTAATGTTTCGGGCTATCTGGTTTAGATTGTTCCCGATACCCGCCACCGCTCTAATCAATTCTGAGCGTATTTTTCTAGCTTGCAAATCATCAAATTCCTCCCTTATTAACCTAATAATCAGTTTTTTTATCTCTTTTTTGTTTTGTCATAATGCCGTTCCGGCTACAAAAGGCTTTTATTGTGATCTAGGTGGTATCTCAACAGTGGCCAGCCTGAAGTAACCTCTTTTTTGCTGCACAAAGTTACCAACAATTTAAATGTGGCCAGAGGGTTGAGAGGCCTCCCCTCACAAGGCACTAAGCGATAGCTTTATCTAGCCTTGCTTTACTTATACGTAAATATCATTTTAAAGCTTAATTTTAAATATCAAGCTCGACTTGCCTCTCTTGTACATGCTCCTGACACGCTTTTTTTGAATAGCCTTTTCTGCGCAAGCTACTACCAACTTGTCCATTGTCAGCCAAATGTTAGCAACGCTGGTTTATATCCATTAATGTGTTTGCAATAGTATGGATATTTTTACCCAAACAGATAGTGATATTTCCCATATCACCACTATCTGTTTGCATTCAATAGTCCAACCAACAGAAACCACCCACCAACTCACACCCGCCGAGGATTACCAGAACATGCTTATCACCGCCATTCGCGATTACCTCCTCACCATCGGACAAGCCAGCCTACAGGATTTAGCGCGCCATTTTCAGGTACAGGAAAGCGCCATGGAGCAAATGCTCGCTTTCTGGCTTAGAAAAGGCACCATCCGCCAGCTTACCCCCAGCCAGCCAGCCTGTAGCCAGAACAAATGCAGCGACTGCTTTGCCTGCCCTGACGGCGTAAAAAAAATCTATCAGGCCGTCACCAGCCCACGCACAACCATCCCCATCAACCCGATTAATCGCAGTGCCTGAACACCCCATATTTAAGTCAAAACACATTAGTAAAGTGACAGCATAAATCAATACCAATAACATACAGCCGGAGCAAATACCGGCCAGCACCAGCAGCACAAAAAACAATATAATTGATAAATAAAAATAATTTACCCAAAACACCCAGCACCACAAACCATCAGTACAGTCAAACACCCCCCTCGGCACCAGCCGCCATTAACAAACACTACTGTGCAAACCCGCCATTTCCATTACAATCATCTTCTCAAACAAAATGGAAACAGCATCAACAGGCACCGCGATGCGCATCAGACAGGCTACCACCGCTGCATCTATCCATCACCAGCAACAGCATAAGCCCCGTCTGACCATAACCCCGCATCCGCACCACTCAACCTGCCTGTAGCAAAAGGATAAACCATGTGTGGTATAGTCGGCGCCATTCGCGCTCAGGATAACGTAGTAGAATTTCTTACCAGCGGTCTTGAACGGCTGGAATATCGCGGTTATGACTCCTCAGGCATCGCCGTATGGACACCAGACGGCATCGAACGCGTACGCCGCGTCGGCCGCGTCAAACTCATGGAAGAAGCCGCTCAGGCCGCCGGCCTCAAAGGCTGCCTTGGCATCGGCCATACCCGCTGGGCTACCCACGGTGGCGTTACCGAGCCCAACGCTCACCCGCATATCTCCAACGACCAGATTGCCATCGTCCACAATGGCATCATCGAAAACTTCGAAACCGAACGCAGCCGCCTTCAAGCACTAGGCTATGAATTCACCTCACAAACCGATACCGAAATCATCGCCCACAGCATTCATTACGAATACACCCACACCAGCAGCGGCAACCTGTTTCAGGCCGTACAGACCGCGTGCCAACGCTTTCAGGGTGCCTACGCCATCGGCGTTATCGCCAAAGACAACCCCGACCAGCTCATCGCTGCACGCATGGGCTGCCCCCTGTTGGTAGCGCTGGGTGAAAACGAAAGCTTTATCGCCTCCGACGTCTCCGCCGTTATCGCCTATACCCGCCGTGTCGTCTTCCTCGAAGATGGCGATATCGTCCAGCTATCCACGCAAGGCATCGACACCCTGCGCGACAAACACAACCAGCCGGCAGAGCGCGAAATCAAAATGTCCGAGCTGTCACTAGCCTCTCTCGAACTGGGGCTATACAGCCACTTCATGCAGAAAGAAATCCACGAACAGCCCAAAGCCATCACCGACACCGCCGAAGTATTTCTCGTTGGCGGCTTTGAGCCAGAAAACTTTGGTGCCAGCGCCGCCAGCATCTTCGAGCGCATCCGCAGCATCAAAATCCTTGCCTGCGGCACCTCCTACTATGCCGCCCTTACCGCGCGCTACTGGCTCGAAGCCATCGCCCAGATACCCACCGATGTCGAAATTGCCAGCGAATACCGCTACCGCAAAGTCATCGCCGACTCCGAGCAACTGGTCATCACCATCTCCCAGTCCGGCGAAACCCTCGACACCATGGAAGCACTCAAATACGCCAAATCACTTGGCATACAGCACAGCCTGTCCATCTGCAACGTCATGGAATCAGCCTTGCCGCGTGAAAGCGAGTTGGTACTGTATACTCGTGCCGGTGCCGAAATCGGCGTAGCCTCCACCAAAGCCTTTACCACCCAGCTAGTGGCCTTATTTGGCTTAGCTGTTACACTGGGCAAAATGCGTGAGCTGGTTACCCCCGCAGAAGAAGAACAATACACCAGCGAACTGCGCCTGCTGCCCGGCAGCGTACAGCACGTACTCAACCTCGAACCGCAAATCGCCAGTTGGGCAAACCAGTTTGCTGCCAAAAACAACGCCCTCTTCCTTGGTCGCGGCATCCACTACCCCATCGCCCTTGAAGGCGCACTGAAACTCAAAGAAATCACCTATATCCATGCCGAAGCCTATCCCGCCGGCGAACTCAAGCACGGCCCGCTGGCACTGGTAGACCAGAACATGCCCGTCGTCGTCATTGCGCCCAACGACAGCCTGCTGGAAAAAGTCAAAGCCAACATGCAGGAAGTAGCGGCACGCGGCGGCGAACTCTTCGTCTTCACCGACCTTGACAGCGAATTCACCGCCGGCGCAGGCGTCCACATCATCCGCACCCCGCGCCATATGGGCGTACTCTCCCCAATCGTCCACACCATACCAGTACAGCTATTGGCCTACCACACCGCACTGGCACGCGGCACCGATGTGGATAAACCGCGCAATCTGGCGAAATCGGTGACAGTGGAGTAAAAAATATTATTAAACTTGAAAATTAAAACTAGCTTCGCTTTAATATTTAGATCAAACAATTTCACTTAAATTTCTAATTCCAAACAAATAAGATTAGGCAGCAATAGACTGCTCAATCTTATTTGTTTATTAAAAGCTTTCCCTTTATAAAACCTGGCTTCTTACCTCAGTCAAATCAAAATAAATTTCAAGATTAAAATTTCTTATAAAAAATAAGCGAAACTGTAGTAAAAATGACTCAAATTAATCAAAAAATCAGAACATTCTACAAAGCAAATAATTATCTTTTAAGATTAATTTATAAATTATATTTTTATACATAATTGAAAGTATTATAAAAATTAAATAACAAGGATCTATATGACTAAACACATAATTAGAAATGATTAGCCAAAGCCAAAAATAATTTTATACATATTTATTTACGCAATATTTAATTTATATCAGTTATATAATAATAAATAACAAGTCATGCAATTAAGTAGAGAAAAGTAAATGATAGACCCAAAAAAATGGATTGAAATTTGTCCTGAAGGCTTAGCACTCCATGAAATAAATGCCATTACAAGCATAGAACAAAATTTTATAGACGATGAAAAAAAGTCATCCTCAACGGTAAAATGTAAGGATTTTACAGCCTTGCATCAACAAACCAATTCTATTTTCCCTTGGAAAGGTTATGCAGGTTTTAGGCTTGCTGATCGTAAAAAGGATTATGAATTCGATCTACTAATATTCACTCATTGCAATATACTTGTTATCGAATTAAAAGATTGGCATGGCGAAATAACTAATAAAGGTGGTCATTGGTATCTGAATGATAGAGATATGGGCAATTCACCCGTTACTGTTACCCGTAATAAAACCTATTTCATTAGGGATAAACTTCAAAAGATTAAAGAAAAATTTCACAATGAATATTCATATATTTATGTAGATTATTTAGTAATCATGACTGGAAAGGCAACTTTTACCAAATTACCAGAAGCTGAAAGAAACCATGTCATGCAGTTGGAAAACTTTTTGAAATTAAAAGATGAAGAAGAATTCAGAAAAAAATTTGTCCTCAAAGATAAAACATCTTTTATCGACCCTGCTGATTTAGCTAAAGAATTTTTTAAAGAAAAAACAAAATCACCCAAACCATACCGCAAAAGTGGATATATAGCTGAAGAAGATGCTTTGTTTGTACACCCCAATCATCTTTATAAAGAGTATTTAGCACACTCAGAAGAGATCAAGACCGATTTAGCTTTGATTCGCCGCTGGGATTTTAATCGGATAAATGATAATTCCGCTAAAACACCAGATGGCAGATATAGCATAGTAAGACATGAATATGATGTTTTAGAATATATTAAAATCGCTGATGAAGATTTATTTAATAGTTGTCTCAGTCACAAATTACCACCGATAAAAGAGGACATTACAGCACAATACACTGATATATTCAGTTATTCACCTTCAAATAGAAGTTTTAATATATTTATCGAACAAAATGCTAATAAATTAAATAAAGAAGAAAGACTGCAAATAGTCTATTTATTGCTGAAAAAATTATCCAATTTGCATAAAATAAAAATTGCTCACCGTGATATTAATTATCACAGTATCTGGATAACGGATGCCAAAAAGATTACTTTCTCCAATTTTATTTCGGCTTATTACCCTAAAAAAGGTACTATTGGCAATATTAGAGACATTTTATCAGTTTCAGGCATAAAAGATTTAGCGTTTGAGTATTTTCCCATAACCAAGCCTACTTCTTATGTTCAGGATATACGCTCTGCTACAGTCTTGGCATGGCATATTATCAATGCTAAAAGCATTTCTTCCAATAATATCAAAATATTTGCAGAAGAAATTAAAACTAATAATGATTGGTATGCAGATATTTTCAGAGAAGCCTTATCAGAACATCCTTTTACAGATGGCAAAGCATTTTTTGATGCCTTTGATAAAAAAATTCCTAAACAGAAATACAATTTTACCTTTGATGAAAGCAAATTAGATTATTACAAACATCCTTATCATCATAATCTTGAATATCCGTTGGATACAGACAAAGACTATTTAGTAGATGCTTCTGATAAAGAAGTTTACCTTTCCAATGGAAAGGTAGTAAAAGCATGGCTAAATATCCAGTATCAAAACAATAATGCAGCAGCTCAGATTGTATGGACATTTTTAGAGCGCATCTCCTTCTTAAAAAACCTTGCTCCTGACTATTTACCAACAATTCATGAGTTTGGTATTGCAGCCAAAACATGTAGCTTGTTTATAGTAAGTGACTATATCAAAGGTTACACGTGGGAAGAACTACAACAAGAAAATCTCGAACTAAACCATAAATATGAAATAATTTATAAACTGATACAAGCTATTGAACACCTGCATGGTTTAAATATATATCATGGCGATTTACATCCAAAAAACATTAAGATTTCCGTTGATAGTAATAGCAATGCTAAATTGTATTTACTTGATTTAGTCGATTATACCCCCAACGGTAAAAGTAACCTGAATTATTATTATTCACCACCTACTGCTGAAGAAGCCAGTGAGCGAGAACGGGATAATTTTGCTGTTATGCGTATGGCGTGTGAATTGCTAAATATAATATGGGGAGAAGATTCCGTTCAATTTTCAGAAATTGCTAAAGTAATTAAGCTTGAATGCTCAGATAGAGAAACAGGGTTTATATCACTGGAACGATTTAAAAAAGCATTACAACCCAAAAAAGATATTGAATTTATTGATGTTAAAGGAAAAAATCAAGATAATCATACTCTTCAGATTTTTCCAGAAGAAAATGAATTATTCGTTAGTTTTAACAAATATAAGAATGATATAAAAAACAAAATCTATATTGAATTCTTTGGCATTGGGGGATCTTTTAAAACCGTATTTAACTTAGCTACTAATAATTTCGATTATGCGTTTCGGCCAAAAGAAAAACAAGAACTAACTTCTAAGATAAAGAAAGACAGCAATTTAAGTATACCTTTTGGTCTAAATATTTTAGGAGATGAAAATTATGAATTAGAAAATTTATCCAAAACTTTACTCAATTGGCCTGCATTTACCCAAGTATTATCTACATTCGAACAAACACAGATTGATCTAAAACAACCAAATTCAACTACCTCTTTAACTAGTGATTCAATAAATCCGACAGAGGCTATAGAAGAGTTATCAGTTAACCCTACTTTCAATGCTGATACAAGGCAGCAGTTAAGCACCAGAAATCTATGGACAGCAATAATAAATAAAGAAACTGATTCTTTGCCATATGTGATAGCGGCGATGGAATTTAAAAATAATCAGGCTGACAATAAAACATCTCCCAAAATAGAAGTTGATCACAATAATAAACAATGGTTACTTTTCTATGAAACAGGCAGAAATGAACAGGTATTAGATCATTTTCGCAAAGATGATAGAATAACAGTGATAGTCAAAGACTCCCAAAATAGAGAATTTTCTATAGGCTTACTCAATCTACAATTCAGTACCTCAAATTATCTATGCTTTAATGAAGAACCAAAAAACACTCATATATTAAAAAATAATCCAATTTTGTATCTGCAAAATAATCAAACAGCCGCTTCTCTGAGACGGCGAAAAAAAGCGGTGGAGCGGATTCTGAATGGAGAGAGTGTCATCAATCAATTACCAGAATATTTCGAGGCTGATTGCACCATCCCAAGTACAAGTTATAATATTAAAATAGGTGAAGAAGAATTCCGACTTTATGAACGTGATAATGGACATGGCGGAATTATTAGGTTGAATAATGCCCAACGAGATGCTTTCACCAAACTATTACAAAATGGCCCTTTATCTTTATTGCAAGGCCCTCCTGGAACAGGCAAAACTGAATTTATTGCCGCATTTGTACACTTTCTTTTTACACAACAAAGCGTACAAAAAATTTTACTAGTCAGTCAATCTCATGAGGCAGTTAATACCGCTGCTGAAAGAATTCGCAAGCACTGTCAACGTCTGGAAAAAAATATCAGTATTGTTCGGTTCAGTAACCGTGAGTCTGCTGTTTCCGCTGAATTACAAGATGTATTTTCCCAGAATCTAGTTATTGCGCAACGTGAGATACTTCAAGCCTCACAAATAAAACGCATCTGTGAAATTGGGCAAACACTTGGTATACCTGAAGATTATTTAAAATTGCGAACTGAATTACAATTGGACATCGAAGGACAGGTTCAACGCCTTAATCGTCTAAAAGAATCTAGTTCCAGAAAAAGTGATGATATAGATGAATATAAACGTCTATGTAATAGAATTACTCAGCATATTTGTTCCGCAATCGAAGATTTTACTGATAATAATAAAAATATTTATACCGAGAAAATTACAGTAGATAAAACCATTGTAGATAAAATTTTGCCGACTCTAATCAATAAACTTGATGAACACTTTTGTATTCAGCCTAAATCATCAACTCAAGCTGAAAATTTAATCAATTTAACTTGGTCTATGCAGCAGGCGCTATCAAACGAAAGAGTTAATTATGATGAATTTCTTGCCCGTTCTCGTCAGCTAGTAGTTGGAACCTGTGTTGGCATTGGACAAGGCAATATCGAGATTGATAAAAATATCTATGATTGGGTAATTATAGATGAAGCAGCACGATCAATATCCAGTGAATTGGCTATAGCCATGCAATCGGCTAAACGCATTTTACTTGTAGGTGACCATAAACAGTTACCACCATTGTACTCAGAAGAGCATAAACGAGCTTTGGCACGACATCTTGGTATTTCAGATAGCGAAGAAGAATTCGAACGAATTTTAGGCAGTGATTTTGAACGTGTATTTGAATCGCCTTATGGCCAACATACTTGCGCAACTTTAAAAACTCAATATCGCATGGCGCCAGCAATTGGCAATCTGATATCTGAGTGTTTTTATGAAGGAAAATTAGAAAATGGCAGATTAGCTAAAGAAATACCAGATGTTTATTCATTCGTTCATCAACATTTTTCCAGCTGTGTTACTTGGCTGGATACGAGTAATTTACCAAATTCCTATCATCAGGAAAAAGACGAGCATGGCAGCCTTATTAATGAAACAGAAGCAGATTTAATCATTCAGCATCTTCAATATCTGGCCATGAATGAAGATTTTATTCAAAGTAATATCATACAGGATTGTCTAGAAAAACGAGAGGCTGTAATTGGTATTATTTGTATGTATAGCGAACAAAAAAACTTAATTCGCAAAAAATTTAATGAGAAAAAATGGAGTGACCAATTCAGACAACTGGTTAAAATTGACACAGTAGATAGTTATCAGGGTAAAGAAAATCGCATTATTATGTTATCGATTACTCGCCATGACAAAACCCACAGCACAGGTTTTTTAAAATTACCCAATCGCATTAATGTTGCTCTTTCACGTGCTATGGATAGACTGATAATCGTAGGCGCTACAGCTATGTGGCGTGGAAAAAATACCCATTTGCCTTTAGGTAAAGTGCTGGCTATGATGGAATCCAGTAAAGATAAATTGGCATATTCAATCATTCAAGCCAAAACCAATAATTATTAATCACCGAGGAAAAAAATGAAAGAACAAAAAAATAGCTTAATTTATAATCAGATTGATTTTGTTATAAAGGCTCCACGTTTTCACATCACTTTTTCCTACAGTGATGATAAGAGATTATCTTTTGTGCGAGAATATTTTTTACGTTTACTTGTATTGTGCCCTTGTCGCCCAGAGCAAATTGCTACATATTTCGAATTCTCTCAATATGAAACAGAAAATGCATTAAATGATTTGGCTAATAGAAACTGGATTGAATACCTTGCTGATGGAAATATTGGATTAACTACAGCAGGTAAGAAATTATTCAAATACAGTAGTACTGAACCAAGATTAGTTGATTTACGCACAGAAGAAATTGAAATGTATATGGAATTACTAAATGAAAACTTTATCGAAAAAAAATATACAAGTGATAAAAAAAATGCTATTAATTTAAACATTCCTTCAAATATATTAGCTTTCAGTTCAAAGTATGCAGAACATAATTTTCAGCAGCAGTTTATTGAGTTGAAAGAAGAAGGTAAGATTAAACTGCTTAATAATAATGGGCAACTGTATAAAATTGATGGCATAGAAGTACTTAGCCATAAATATTTTCGTTTCACACAATTTTTTTCTTTGGATAAACATACTGGGAATCAATTATTCCGAAATGATATTCAACATGTAAATCATAGTGAAAAAATAGTCCAACAAGTGACTGATACATTAGAAAAATATAAAAGAACCAATAATTTAAAAGAACTTATCAAAAGTATGAATGATTTAGAAGATTCTGAAACTTTAACAATCATCACTCCTAATTTTAATTTTGAACAATTTAATACCATTAAACAAAAATCACTGCAAAAAAACTATTTCGTGGGACAAACCTATCATCAGAAAATCATCCATGAGCATTTAATGGAATCATTAGAGAAACTTAGAAAAAATATTCCACAATCACCCAAAAAACTATTCTGGTTAGGAGTAGAAAATATATATTGGGGAGCGCAACAAAAATGTCTAGATCAAATAGTTTCTTTTAATCAAAATGAATTTTACAATATAAATAAACAAAAGCATCATTTATATGATTTCCGTCTTTATCTGCCATTGGAAAAATCTAAGTTAAAAAATACAAAAAGATTCTGGTTATCCTATAATGATAATAGCAATGTAAAAAACTCTATTTATGCTTTCAAAGACGGTTTTTTAAATGATAATACTGAAATCATTGTATTAGAAGATCACTTTGCTGTAGTTTGTTATCATGCGCAACTAGATCATTATGACGTTACATTACCTATAGGTTTTACAACTCAACAACCTGAAAAAGTAAAACAAATTTTTCAACTTGTTCAAAGCTATTTAAATGAACCTATTTTCGACAAAGATGAATCCAGTACGACAAAAGACTTTGGCAAAATTTTCTAGAAGTATTATAAGGTTGGATCTTATGCCAGTCTACAGTCATTTTTCTTACTAGGATTAATCAGAAAAAATAAATATTTATGGGCTATAGCGGCTTTTTCATTTCTGTACGGTATGGCCACGGTGAGTAATCTTTTTTATGCTGACTATATTGCCTACAAAAAAGATTACCGGCTGGCTTCTGCTATTGTCAACGATATAGCTACAGAATTGAATGTATCTTTGGAATCGCCAGTAAAAGTCTATTTCTTTGGCGCGCTGGATATCAAACGGGTAAATCGACCCAAAAATTCAGATATGTTCGGTGCTTCATTTCTTAACTGGGATCATGGCAATTCTGGCAGAATTTCTGCATTTATGAATAAGGCAGAAATAGCTAATATTGTGCCCGCACCCTATGATGAGATTAAATCGGATTTAAATGCAGTATATGCAGCACCTATCTGGCCGCAGAAAGGCAGTATTTTGCAGATAAAAGATGTGGTGGTGGTAAAACTGGGGCAGAATGTAGGTTATTGCCCGAATGGTGTTAAAGAAAATACTAATCCTAAACAGTGTTTATAAGTTTATCGACCTGTTTTTTATTATCCTGAGTATTTTGCTGTTTCTGCTTAATACGGCGGTAGCAGCCGTCTGAACCCATGCAGCATAATGATACAGAAAAACAGCAGGTTTCTGCCCAGTATGGGGAGGTAGCCGGGTTGGCGCAGGGTAATGGTTTGTTCGGGGTGGTGTTTTCTGGTGGCCAGCGCGCTGGACAGTTTGCGCAGGTAGTCGATACTCATCGGCCACTCTTTCACACCCGCTAGCCACTGTGCTGGAATGCCTGCCTCGCCCAACTGAATACCGGCAAGCGCACCAGCGATGGCGGCAGTGGTATCGGTATCGCCGCCGGCGTGTATCAGTGCGCTGATGGTTTGTTCATAGCTGCCATAGTAGCGCAGCCACGCGTAGATTACGGCAGGCACGGTGTTGTTGATGTAGCCGGTAATGCCTTTTTTCTCTAGCTGCAAGGCCTGTAGGTAGTCGCTGAGTTCGGCCTGTTGTTGTAGTTTTTGCTGTGCCAGTTGTAATTGGCTGATCAGTTGCCGGCCGTTCAGGCTGGGCATGATGTCGGCAAAAAAGCTGTCAATCGGGGCTGGTGGTTGTTGCCGGCTGGCCTGTCTGGCGGCCATGGCGATAACCCATGCGCCCTCTTCTGCCCGTGGGTCAGTATGGGTGATGATGGTGGCTGCGCGGACTATTTCGCGCATGGTGGCTGGATTATCGGCAAAAAACCAGCCAATCACAGGGGCACGCATAGCTGCGCCATTACCGGCGGAGCGAATACCGCTTTTGGCCGGACTGATGCCCAGACATAATTTGCTACAGGCTTTAAGGGTAGCCATACCCAAACCGGCTGGTAAGGTAAGAAACCAGCGCCGTAGCCGGCTTGCCAGTTGGCGGCTGAAATCATCGGCATTCTGGTGACCGCTTAGCAGGCTCTGCGCCACCATGACTGCGTGCTCGGTATCATCACTGCACAAGCCTGCCCTGCCCCATGGTGTAACTATCAGGCTATGCTGAATTTGGTTACCAAACAAACGAGAGGCTCGTTTGGGTGCCAGTCCTTCCCGTGCCAGCCCTATGGCATCGCCTACGGCGGTGCCAAGTAACAGGCCGGTAATCTGTTGTGCTGATTGTGTTTCTTGCATGGATAGTCCAGACGATCATATCAACAATATACGCTCACCCCAATGCCGGCGCGAAACGGTGGATAGATATACTATCACTTTATGTTAAAAAAATACCTGATTTTATTAATGTAGTTTAGCTGTTTTGGCAGACCTGAGTCCAGATTTGTCTAGCGGGCAAATCCTTCATCTACATGCTTATAACCTCAGAATAGACTTAGCCCAATGATTGCTTTCGTTCAGGCAGATTTCTGGCGTTTTTATGTTCGTTGGTGTGCATCAATAAACTGAATATTGTTGGATGACCTGCCATAAAACTATTATCATATAATAATTATTATTTAATTTTTGCAGCTTTTCATTGATATCTGCGCTATACAATCATGGGAGCTGAGCCGTTTTGATGCAGCCTGTTCTGGCTTGCTGTTTCAGGATAGATGGCTGGTAAAATAAACTAGATGCAGATGGCCATGCCGTATCAGGCTATGATGGCCGAGCTCATTCAGGCAATAGCGGATGCAGTTATCATTGATGGCAGCCAGTTTAATGCAGTGTGGCAGGAAGTGCAGACTGGGAATGAAATGACTTTTCTGCTGCATACGGTGAATATTATTGTGGGATTTTCCAGTGCGTTGCCAGCAGGAAAAAAGGTGCCGGTTATTTTAATCTGCAACATAATCAGGGGTTCAGCGGGCATATCTGCACGCAAAACTGTATATATTGCTTTTGTTGAGTGCAGTTTTATGCTTATGGTCACGGCTGCAATTATTTTTCTAAACTGGCAAGGTGAGATTATGTTCAAGATTTTTGCTGGCCGTGATAAAAAGCGGCCGCTAAAAGCAGAGCGGTTAAGCAGTCTGGCACAACGCTTTGGTGCTGTCTGAGGAAAAGCTGATGAAAACTTTATTGTTG
The DNA here is from genome assembly GCF_013344965.1 of Snodgrassella sp. ESL0253. Classification (NCBI taxonomy): domain Bacteria; kingdom Pseudomonadati; phylum Pseudomonadota; class Betaproteobacteria; order Neisseriales; family Neisseriaceae; genus Snodgrassella; species Snodgrassella sp. ESL0253. The sequence goes on from NZ_JAAEDQ010000003.1 coordinate 39,901, forward strand.
TTTGGGGTAAGCCCGAAAATGGGTACGGGCTATCAGGTACTGCAACTGGCGTTGCAGCAGCCATTGCAGTGGCGCTGTGTTGCGCTGGTACGGGACGCGGATTTTGCCCGACAGTTAAGCCAGCAAGGGGTAGCAACGGTGGTTGGCGATGCCACTGACGAATTCAGTGTCAAGAAAGCCTGCGAGCTGGCTGGTAACCATGCGGTGATTGTATCGACATTAGGCGGCTCGGCAGGTGCACACTATCTGGCACAGCGGCTGATTATTGATACGGCCGAACACTGTGGTATCAAGCAGATGCTGCTGGTTACTTCTCTGGGCTGCGGTGATTCATGGGCTACGATGTCAGCACGGGCAAAAAAGGCTTTCGGACATTCAGTACGGGAAAAATCTCTGGCAGAAGTATGGCTGCAAACCAGTACGCTGAATTATGAAATTCTGCGCCCCGGTGGTTTGGTTAATGGTGCAGTTACCGGTACAGGAAAATGCTTTTATCAGCAGGAAATACATGGTTATATTCACCGTGCGGAGCTGGCAAATGTGATTATGCAAAGAATCAGCGCTGCTGCACTGGATAACTGTGTTTATACAGTGGTTGACCCGGGTTTGCTCACTGCGGATAAATAAACCGTAACCAGCCAGATTGTGGATAACTATACTTATCCACAACCAGAAAAAACTGGCCAGCCCATCTGCAAGTATGACTAAGCAGACAGACTGGCCATTATTTCTCTAAGCTGTTACTCAGGCTTTTTTCACAAAACACGCTTTAAGCATGATTTTCATGCCATCTACTTTGCAATCAATTTCGTGGTCGCCTTCAACCAGACGGATACCTTTGGCTTTGGCGCCTTTTTTCAGCACGGTGCTGCTGCCTTTGAGTTTGAGGTCTTTAATCAGGATAACATCATCGCCATTGGCCAGCGGATTGCCGTTACTGTCTTTAACATTCAGCTCCTGTGTGCTGGTAGTACTGGCAGCATCCCATTCATGTCCACATTCAAGGCAGACAGTAAAGGTGCCATCAAAGTAATTCTGTTCGCTGGCGCATTGTGGGCAGATTGGGGTTGATTCAGACATGGTTAAGCCTCTGCAATGGTAAAAGCGGCGATTGTACCTAATTCTGTAACAACCACCACATTTTTATGTACTTCTTACGCTCTTTTGCAGCATCTGCGCTGCCAATACAGAAATTATGCCTGATTCTGGTATTGGTGCGCTGTTTTTTCTGAGCGTATGGACATTAGCTCGTGTTAATTAGATTTATTTGCTACAACTGATAATCCTGCGCAGCAAATTCGGGGGCATTTTGGGTAACGCCAGCTTAGTGAACCCTTGGCGGTATTGATGGCAACAGGCTGTTTATCGTTGCTATGGCATTAGAGAAAGGGGAGAAATTTGTCTGAAGATAAGATACAAATAACAGGGTGGCCATTTGGCCACCCTGTTACATTATTGTGCGCTGCTTAGAATTCAGCGTCGATATCGGCAATGCTTACCAGTTTGGCATTAACAAATTCTTTTAAGCCCAAATCCAGCAATTCACGTCCGAAGCCGGAACGTTTTACGCCACCAAAGGGTAAATCGGCTTTCACCATGGTGGGGTGATTGATAAATACCATGCCGGTATCAATCTGCTGTGCCAGTTGAGCACCGCGTTCTTCGTCTGCGGTAAAGATGGAACCGCCAAGGCCATAAGGGGTATCGTTGGCAATTTCAATGGCGTGGGCAGCGTCTTTGGCTCGATACACGGAAGAAACCGGGCCAAAGAATTCCCAGTGTCGTGCTGGATTATCCTGCTGAATATTAGTCAGGATAACCGGCCGGAAAAAACAGCCCTGCGCAGGCATGGCCAGCGCAATTTCTTCGGCATGCGCACCCAGTTTAACTGCCTCGTCCAGTTGCTGTTGCAGGCCTGTAACGGCGGAGCGGGAAGACAATGGCGCTAATGTCGTGGCAGCATCCATCGGGTCACCCATGCGCAGTTGCTGGATACCCTCACGATACAGTTTCAGGAAGCGGTCGTATACGCCATCTTCCACGATAATACGCTTGGCACTCACACATACCTGTCCGGCATTCCAGTGACGGCCAAACACTGCCCATTTAGCGGCTTTTTCGATATCGGCATCATTGAGTACGATAAAGGCATCAGCGCCACCCAGTTCCAGCGTGCATTTTTTCAATGCCGCGCCTGCCTGTGCAGCCACAATCGCACCAGCACCTTCCGAACCGGTTAAGGCCACGCCGCGTACGCGCGGGTCGGCAATGATTTTGGCCAATTGGGCATGGGTTGGAAAGAGGTTCTGAAAGGCACCATCCATCAATCCGGCCTGTGAGAGCATGGCAGCCATTTTAGCGGCACACTGGGGAACATTTGAAGCATGTTTCAGCACAACAACATTACCGGCAGCCAGTTGTGGCGCGGCAATACGGGCTATCTGGTAATACGGGAAATTCCACGGCTCTACCGCCAAGATAATGCCCTGCGGAGCAAATTCGATGCGGGCACGATTACCTTTATTGGAAGTAACCGGCAAAACTTCCGGCTGTAGCTGACGCTCGGCATTAACTGCATAATATTCGAAAATCTGCGCAGACAGCTCAGTTTCTGCTTTGGCTTCACTAAACAGCTTACCCATTTCCAGTGTCAGCAGGCGGGCATATTCGTCAATATTGGCACGCAGAATGTCGGCAGCGGTTTGCAGAATACATGCACGCTGGGCAAATGTGGTGGTTTTCCACTGTTGGAAAGCGGCATCAGCACGACTTAATGCTGCTTCCAGTTCAACATCGGTGGTATCAGGAAATGCCATTACCTGTTGCTCGGTATAGGGATTGGTACTAGCGTACGCCATATTATTACCTTTCATGAGTAAGGGTTACACCACGGATACTGCCCTGTCGGCTGACTATTTACGGGCAGATTCTGAGAAAATCTGTTATGTATTACTATCCGGAAATGGTTTTTTTGCCTGATGTGTATGCTACCGCTGCTGCTGATTATCTGTAAGCCGATAAAGGCAGACGGCCATATTATTTATCATACCTGAATACCAATATTTAGGGATGATTTTGTATTTAATTCAGTTTAACAATTATTTACCGTGTTATCAAGCATACAATAAATCAATGAAATATGACTGTGAGGCTGAACATTTTTAATGCATCAAATAAGCTGTCTTCAGGTATGTGAAGATTTCTGCGTTGGGATATTCATGGTTTCCTGCTGGGCAATAATGGATATTTTTGTTTCCTGAAACGCTCTTGCCGTAGCAGCACTTGCCGGCTTAAGCTGTTTTAGTACTTAATCAATCATACATAAGGGATATACAAATGAGTAAACTGGCAATTGTGTTTTTTTCCGGTTACGGCCATACCCGTAAAATAGCTGAAGCAGCGGCAGCAGATACCGGTGCAATACTGGTGGAAATTGATGCTAATGGTGATCTGGATGATGATCAGTGGCAACAGCTGCATACTGCCAAAGGGATTATTTTTGCAGCTCCTACTTATATGGGCAATGTACCATGGCAATTCAAGAAATTTGCCGATGCCACCTCGGCATTATGGGCACAGCGCGCCTGGCAGGATAAAGTATTTGGCGGATTTACCAATAGCGCCAGTTTTAACGGCGATAAGCAGGTAACCCTAATCTGGATGCAAACTCTGGCGGCACAGCATGGTGGTATCTGGGTAAGTCTGGGGCTGTTGCCGGCAAATACCAAAAATGCACAACGTAATGATGTCAATACACTTGGCGGTTCTGTTGGTGCTCTGGTACAGACACCAGCCGACGCCAGTGTGGATGAAATTCCGCGCGGCGATATTGAAACGGTTAAAATTTATGTGGCACGAATAAGTGACATTATTAACAAATTAGGTTGAAGGTATTCAAACCAATCCCGCATATCAGCCCGGTATGCCATTACTTTATACCTGAAAGACAAAGCAATGGCATACCGGGCTGTTTGGATAAGTTAAGTGTAGTGTATTGTTTTAATGAGTATCCGGCTGCTGTCTGGTTTTCCACCATGAAGCAAGTATGGCAATCAGTAAGGCACTAAATACTACTGCCAGTGAAGCAAAAGAAGGAATATGCCACCACTTGGCAACCAGCATTTTGCCGCCGATAAAGGTTAATACCACCGCCAGCCCGTATTTAAGATAGATAAATTTTTCTACCACATTGGCCAGCAAAAAGTACATTGCGCGCAATCCCAGTACCGCAAGAATATTGGAAGTAAAAACAATAAACGGATCGGTGGTTACCGCAAAGACAGCCGGAATGCTGTCAACGGCAAATACCACATCGCTTAATTCAATCACAACCAAAGTAAGCAGCAAGGGAGTAGCCATGCGCTGGCCGTTTTCAACGGTAAAAAACTTCTCCCGATTCAACTGCTCACTTACGCGCATATGCCGGTGTAGCCATTGCACCAGTGGATTATCAGCCAAGCCTTTATCCTCAGCCTTTTCCGGCAGCATCAGCTTAATACCACTATAAAGCAGAAATACGCCAAACAGATACAATACCCACTCAAAACGGCTAACCAGCACCGCACCTAAAGCCACCATAATGGCGCGCAGAACAATCGCCCCCAGTACCCCAAAAAGTAAAACCCGATGCTGATATTCAGCCGGTACCTTGAAATAACTGAATATCAATACAAATACGAAAATATTGTCGACTGATAGCGATTTTTCCAGCACATAGCCCGTGAGAAAATCCATTACCGAATCCGCAGCTACTTCCGAACCAAACGCAGGATTATGTGCCAGTTCAAAATACAGCCAGGCAGCAAATCCCAGAGAAACAGCAATCCATACAGTTGTCCACAGCAGGGCTTCTTTTGTACTAACGCGATGTACACCCTCTTTTTTCAGCGTGAACATATCAATCGCAATCATAACAATCACAATGGCGATAAATACGCCGTAAAATAAGGGGGTACCTACTGAATTCAGTTGTGGTTGCATGCATTCTTCCTGCTAAATATTTTTATCATACAAAATCCGGTGACAAGACTAATTCCAGATTCAACAGTCCTGTGAATGGCACTTTACAGGCCAATAATTGAACAATAGCATAGATAATCCCCCTATTGTCATTAGTTGTGCCGATACAAAAAGTCTGGTTATGCTATGGATACCGATGGTGTGCCCATAATTACGCTGCTGCCAGAACAAACACCGTTTGTATTTTGGATACATATTCTATTATTGTATCCATATTGTTGATGGCAACTTTGGTATCTGGTTAAGGTGAAAATTAATAAAGAGAAATCCACATGAAAATGCCATCGGTACGCCAGCACTGGCATAAGTTAACCAATACCAATCATCTTTGCCAGTGTATTGATGTTATTCTGCGCAGCTACGGGCAGCTTATGTTGCAGACTAATTCTCTTTCCGGGCTGATTTTTTTGGTAGGCGTATTGCTTGGCGGCCATAGTGCCGGCTAGCCGCAGACTGGTTTGGCCTGTTTACTGGCCGTTACCTCTGCCAATGTGGCGGCGTATCTGTATCAGCCTAACCGCAAAGCTTAGCATTAACAATTTTGATTCCTGCCTGCTCGATACTGTCTTAACCCCTTTGTGTGAAAAGGCACTATATTAATGGTTAAAAGTATAATGATTCACACTTTTTAGTTCCCACTGCATACCTGTTGTTGGCAACTGTATTTCTATTTTTAATATCTAAAACACAAGATAAGGCATTGAATAGTATTAATGCATGAAAACAGGGCTTAGTGCCCTGCTGTCGTATTTGCTATCTGATTACACTATCAAGCCAATTATTTCAGTTTATTTTGTTTCACAATCAGAAAGTGAAAGATGCACACTAAATATTTCTTTATCTTTTATATAATAATAATGGTTAACACCATTTGCGAATGACTCTCTGAATTTGACAAGCTCAGGATTGGTACCACAATAAACTTGTTTCAGGTTACTAGTAGTAATTTTTTTAGTCCCGGGCAAATCTAGCTCATCTTTATTTATATCCATGACATATTTATAATTAATCGTATCATTCTCTTTATAGATATCAACCAGATTGGAATTTGAATCAACTTTTTTAGGAAGATACCGCTTAGCATCGCTAATATACGCATCCTGAATTTTACCAAGCTCTGATTTTTCAGTTGATTGTGCTATATCACTACTGGCTTTATTTGCATCTGCTGATTTCGAATTGTCACAGCCAAAGAGCACCAGACTCATTGACATCAGTGTTATTGTCTTTAAAACTTTCATAGTTATTCCGTTTTAGTAAATTATAAAAATATTATTATTATCATTGTTTAAATAAAATAACAAGTTTTTTCATAATATTTCTTTTAATTAATACTTGTATAATTTTCTAAACCTATCGAATTTAATTTAAACTTATATAATACCAATGGATTTTTTTAACTATTTTAAATTCTAATTGATATTTTAATCTGAAATTAAGTTTGAAGAAAACCGCTAGCCTGATCACTACAATGATATTTAACCTGCTGTATTTTGCAGCTGATAAGGTTCTTGGCTTTGCTGGCGTATTTTTATGCAACAGCACGCTGGCAGGAATAATTTTTAGTCAGATATTGGTAATCAACTTACTCTGAATAACTATTTACGCACTGGCAGGCTACGTATTCCTTAAAATAGTACTGCTCAAAGTAGAAAATTCTTTCTAGTAACCCAAAGGGAATTTAAATATAAAAAATGCCTGAACACCAATTTATATCTATTTTATAGGATAGCCAGATTGTACTGTGAGTTATAACTTAATCTCAAAGGTAAAGCTTGAAAATACATACCACCACAAAGTCGGGACTGGTTATCGGCAGTCAATAAGCAAGGTGAGTGTTGGTCAATGGATTTTATGTGTAACAGTAGTCGACATCAATACAGATTCAGAACATTCAATGTGACAGATGGCTTTAATCGTGAGGTGTTAGGCATTGATATTGTGGTTAGTTTACCGGCGGGTAGTACTACCCGTTATCTGCCCAAACTGTGCTGAATATCATGGCTATCCTTTAAAAACAAGGTTAGACAACGGCCACAATTTACCAGATAAATATTTATTAAGCGAAAATCTCATGCATTATTGAATAAGATAACATCACGTAAATATGAATATTGTACCGAGAAGCGTGATTTCCTATGTGAGATATGCAGTAAAGCTGGGAAAACTATATAACCAGCTCACTTAGTTCCAAATAGCACGCATTCTCTTTTATAATTATTTTAAACCTTTATCGTCATGGCTATTGAAGGCAACTTGTCTGACCAGCCAAAGTGAAAAAATAAAAAAGGAGAAATGCGGATGAAAATGCAATTTGTACGCCAGCACTGGCATGAGTTAACCAATACCAACCGGCTTTACCTGTTTATTGATGCTATTCTGCGCAGCTACGGGCAGGTTATGTTGCAGAATAATCCTCTTTCCGGGCTGATTTTTCTGGTAGGTGTGATACTTGGTGGCTATAGTGCGGGCAAGCCACAAATTGGCCTAGCCTGTTTGCTGGCCGTTATCTCTGCCAATGCAGCGGCGTATCTGTATCAGCTTAACCGCAAAGCATGGCAGCAGGGAATTTATGGTTTTAATGCCTGTCTGATTGGTATTGCATTAACTACTTTCTGCGAAAATTCGCTATATTTATGGTGCAGTATCGTGCTGGCCGCCATATTATCGGTATTTATTACACAGGCATTCAATACGATATTACAGCAATGGTGTTTACCCTGCCTGACTATACCTTTTGTACTGACTACATGGCTGTTTTTACTGGCCGCACCATCATTATCTGCGCTCACACTCTATCCGCCACTCGCCACATCTGAGGCACAGATTTCGGGCTATAATCTGCTGCACCTTGTTCCAGATAGTATTCTCGGCATTGCTGAGGTATTTTTATTTAACAGCACGCTAGCCGGAATAATTTTTTTAACAGGGCTAGCAATCAACTCACTCAGAATAGCTATTTACGCGCTGGCCGGTTCTGTACTTGCAATTGGTGTTGCGGTGTTGTACGGCGGTCAGATAGCTATCATTTCTCAGGGACTCTACTCTTTTAATGCTATTTTAACTGCTATTACGCTGGCCACTTTCAGCAGTAATCAGGATGTTAAAACCAGTCTTTATATTGTGTTTGGAATTATACTAACTGTATTTACTCAGGCAGCCTTAGCCACGCTGTTCAAGCCATTTGCCATACCGGTACTGACTATGCCATTTATACTGGTAAGCTGGTTATGGTTATTATTTAATCAGACTCTGAATCAACGTTAATTGCTATCAATAGGATGATGCATTAATCACACAGAAAACTATTTTTGCTGATTAATAGATGCACAGGCAGATACAGCTCATTAGCACAGATTACAAATATCAGATTACCCAATAAAAAAGACTGCCCTCAGGGCAGTCTTTTCAGGTGCAAGATGTTGCAAACTATGATTAACGTTTGAACATATTGCCGTATTTTTGGTTGAATTTGTCCACGCGACCAGTAGAGTCAACAATTTTCTGTTTACCGGTATAGAACGGATGACATGCAGAGCATACTTCAATATTGAAAGTATCTTTTTCCATTGCGGATTTAGTTACAAAAGTATTGCCGCAAGAGCAGGTCACGGTTACGTCGTGGTAGTTTGGTTGAATGCTGTTATTCATAGTATCGTCCTCGGTTGGCGGGTACAGGGGTTGTGCCTGTACCTCTTGAAACGGATGTTTGCAATCGGATAATTATACTCGCATGGGTAAGATTTTCAAGTGAATCAGCACATAGCAGCTACAACATCAAGCCGGCTGACAAACACAAAACAGCAGAAGCTGCCCGATTGATTACATCCTGCTTTTTTCAGTGTAACACTGCTGTCAAGACCTATACATCTGACTAAAGCAGCCGTTTATACAGAACAATTCAGGCACGGCGCCAAGTAGTACCACTGGCACCATCTTCCAGCACAATACCGGCCGCAGTAAGCTCATCGCGAATCCGGTCTGATTCTGCCCAGTTGCGCTCTGAACGTGCCTGTTGTCGTGCGGCAATCAATGCCTCAATTGCCGCGTTATCCAACCCCTGCGCTTTTTCACCTACCTCACCCTGCAAAAAAGCTTCAGGCTCACGTTGCAATAAACCCAGCAAGCCGGCCAGCTCTTTCAGGCATCCCGCCAGTTCAGCATCATGAGTTTTGTTGATTTCATTGGCCAGTTCAAACAGAACAGCTACTGCTTCCACAGTAGCGAAATCATCATTCATGGCTGCATAGAAGCGACGCGTATAATCATTTAATTGCGCATGCACGCTTATGTCTGCTGCCGGCGTATTTTTCAGGGCAGTATACAGACGGGTTAACGCACCTTTGGCATCATCCAGATGAGCATCAGAATAATTTAACGGGCTGCGGTAATGTGCACGCAGAATGAAAAAACGCACGACTTCAGCATCGTATTTTTGCAACACTTCGCGGATAGTGAAGAAGTTTCCAAGAGATTTGGACATTTTTTCATTATCCACACGAATAAAACCATTATGCAACCAATATTTAACATGGCTGGCAAAGTGATTCTGCTCATCACAACAATCCTGTTTTTCGGCACCACAACTCTGGGCAATTTCATTTTCATGGTGCGGAAACTGCAAATCGGCACCACCACCATGTATATCAAATTTTTTGCCCAAAAGAGCCTTGCTCATGGCAGAACATTCGATATGCCATCCCGGGCGACCGCGTCCCCATGGGCTGTCCCACGCAGGTTCATGCGGCTTGGCGGCTTTCCATAACACAAAATCCAGCGGATCACGCTTATGCCCGTCAACATCAACCCGCTCTCCGGCACGCAGATCATCCAGACTTTTTCCACTCAGCTGCCCATAGGGCGGATATTCACGCACTGCATAAAAAACATCGCCGTTATCAGCCACATATGCTTTGCCATTTGCAATGATGTCTTCAATCATGGCTATCATTTGCGCTATATACTGGGTGGCGCGTGGTTCATGGTCTGGCGCAAGTACGCCCAAAGCCGCCGCATCTTCACGCATGGCCTGAATATAGAAATCTGTAAGCTCGGTAATACTGATGCCTCGCTCATTGGCACGAGCAATGATTTTATCGTCTATATCCGTGATATTGCGTACATAATCTAGCTGATAACCCAGTTCACGCAACCAGCGTGCTACCACATCAAATACAATCATTACCCGTGCATGGCCAAGATGACAATAATCATAAACCGTCATACCACACACATACATGCGCACCTGTTGCGGATTAATCGGTGTAAATTCCTGTTTGGTTCTGGTTAAGGTGTTATACAAGCTGAGCATGTCTGTTTCCAAATTAACTGAATGGTAGCACTGTACCCGGGTAATTTATTTGTATAAGGTTAAACTAGCTATTTTCAAGAGCCAGAGAGCCTAAAAGCACGATTACAGTAGTCTGAATTGTAATATAGCGCAGTATAAGTTGTCGTCTAAAGCAGTTTTAAACCAAAAAAATACTTTTTGCATACAGATAGTACTGCTTTTTCTGTTTATGTGTATAACCCTCTAAGCCGGGTGTCTCACTTGCTTTTCTGCTACAGATGACATAAAACATTAATCGTGGGAACCAAAACAAGTTTTAAAGAGAAGGAGTAAGTATGACTATTATGAAACCATTGGCTGCACTGGCAGCCGCTACCACTCTGGCCTTAACCGGCTGCGTTACTGATCCAACTACTGGCCAGTCACATGCCAGCAAAACTGCCGTATATGGCTTAAGCGGTGCTGCCGTGTGCGGCATTGTAGGCGCGATTACGCATAACAGCCGCGGTGCACGCAACGCAGCGCTGGGTTGTGGCGCTGTTGGTGCCGGTATTGGTGCCTATATGGATTATCAGGAAAAACTGTTACGCCAGAAATTGGCCAATACCAATGTTGATGTTCAGCGCGATGGTGATCAGATTAAACTGATTATGCCTGAAAATGTAACTTTTGCTACCAATAGCTCAGAATTAAGCGGCTCCGCTACTTCTTCCCTGTCATCTGTAGCCGAAGTATTGGCTAAATATGTGGAAACCACTATCAGCATCGCTGGTTATACAGACAGCACAGGTAATGACAGCATCAACATTCCTCTGTCACAACGCCGTGCTCAGGCAGTTTCCAGTTTCCTGACTTCACGTGGTGTGGCTTATAACCGTATCAGTGCGACTGGTTATGGTTCGGCCAGTCCGATTGCCAGCAATGCCACAGTTGAAGGCCGTGCGAAAAACCGGCGTGTGGAAATCCGGGTAAATCCGGCACCGCAGGCGCAAACCATGACTACACAGCAAACTACAACCTACGTACAGTAATTGCTGAATCAGGCCTGACTGATTGCAGTGCAATTTAATCAATCAGGCCTGTAAACCAGCAAACCAAATTTTTTCATAGCATATTTATTTATATTTACAACCATGGTAAAATAAATTACATTTATTAACCATCAAATTAATTAAATATGTCAAACCAAACAAACTCTAATATTAGCACCTCTTCTGGTAACACTAGCTCAGTCATGTCTGTAGGCGACTGGTTAATCACGCTTCTTATTTTCTGCATTCCCCTTGTCAATCTAATTATGATGCTAGTATGGGCTTTTGGTGGCAATAGCAATCCTAATCGCGCCAACTTCTGCAAAGCCTATTTAATACTAATGGTAATTGGAATAATCTTATGGTTTGCACTCATGGCAGTATTTGGAAGTATTCTGGCCAGCTCTATACCTGCTAATTAATTCATATTCTTGATAACAAATCAGAAATTCTGATTTGTTATATATGATTTAGCATACCTAATATTAATAACTGAATCAGTTTTAATACATCAAAAATACAAGGTATATAAAAAAGCACTTTTAACTGAAGTGCTTTTTTATTTTAAATCTAAAGTTACCAATAAGACCTGATTAGGCAGACGCTTCTCCTCATAAACTGGCCGAGAACTGGCCGAGTTTCAAAATTTGCAGATGTCTTACTACGGATGCAGTATAAAAATCTGAGTCCCCCAATGCAATCAAATGGCCACATATCATCTAAACTATTCCTGTTTCAGCTAGCGCAGAAGCCGACATCATTAATTACCAGAGCATCTTCAATTAAACCGTCCGTTTTTGTTATTTATAATATAAATACCTGCCTTTATATTATAATTTCATGAAACTTCAAAAATATAATCAAGGTTAATAATATGGCTACAAATTCATACAAATACGATAGAGAGTCTTCAGCACAAACAGCTCCGGTTATGTCAACAGTCGACTGGCTAATCAGCCTGATTATCCTGTGTATTCCTATAATCAATCTAATTATGATGCTAATATGGGCATTTGGTGAAAATGATAATCCTAACCGCTCCAATTTTTGTAAAGCTTCTCTGGTAATCATCACTGTTTGCATGGGACTAGGTGTGTTGTGTGTCATTGCCTACGACTAGCAAACCATAATGACATCCAAATCTGTATGCTGGTGTGAGTCAATAATCTGCAAAGCACTAATCAGGCTTATCTACAAAAAAAGCACTTCAAAATGAAGTGCTTTTTGCTATCAGCTAATTTATACATCCAGTGAACGATGCAGCTTCGCCTGCCGTTCAATGCGTTTGTTGACAAACCATTGCTGTGCCAGAGTCAGAATATTATTCGTCAACCAGTACAGTACCAAACCAGCAGGGAAGAAGAAGAACATCACTGAAAACGCTACCGGCATGATTTTCATCATTTTTGCCTGAACTGGGTCTGTTGGCGGCGGATTCATGAATGTTTGCAGATACATAGTTAGCGCCATCAGCACAGGCAGGATGAAATAAGGGTCTTGACGTCCCAGATCGGTAATCCAGCCAATCCATGGTGCACCGCGCAATTCTACCGAAGCAAACAGCGCCCAATACAAACCAATAAACACCGGAATCTGCAACAGCATTGGCAAACAACCGCCTACCGGATTGATTTTTTCCTTTTTGTACAGCGACATCATTTCCTGCTGCATGCGCATGCGGTCGTTACCGTACTGGTCTTTCAATGCCTGTAGGCGTGGCGCCACAGCACGCATCTTGGCCATCGATTTATACGATGCATGGGTAAGCGGAAACAGAATCGCTTTTACGGTGAGTGTCAGTAGAATAATCGCCCAGCCCCAGTTATGCACCAAACCATGCCACCAATTCAGCAGCCAGAACAAAGGCGAAGAGAACAGCGATACTTTACCGTAGTCTTTAATCATCTGCAGGTGATCAGCAACTTTGGTAATCACTGAATAAATCTGCGGACCAGCATACAGAGAAATACCAAAGCTGCCGGTAGCATTGGCACCAATATCTTTTAACGGCACGCGCACACCAGCCGAATACAGGCCATCACTGCGTTTGCGGATATCAATCCGACAGTCACTGCTGCCACAAACACTGCTACCCTCTTTAGGTTGCAGAATCCATGTGGTCATAAAGTAATGCTGGGTCATGCCGATCCAGCCAGTGTTAGTCTTACGCTGATAATCTGCCTGATCGCGGCCGGAAGCGTAATCACTGTCCAAATCCTTAAAGGCTACTTTTTCAAATTTGCCATTCGGGGTATACAACACCGGGCCAGTATAGGTATGGTCAAAATAACCGCTACCTTCCGGTTCCTTGTCATCACGCAACACACGATAGGCCACATCCATTTGCAGTGGCTGGGCATTGTGATTGGCAATTTCATAACGCAGCCCAATCAGATAGCTGCCTTTGGTGAAGGTGTAAATTTTGCTAACCTGCACGCCATTTTGTTCCGCAGCAGTCAAACGCACATCCAGTTTGTCACCATTAAGCGTGTACTGTTTTTGTGCAGCAGTAAATGTCAGGTTTTTAAACTGATAGTCACCCTGACGGTTTAATAACACCGACTGGGCAATATACTGATGGCCATTAGCACCGTTATCCAGCAACACAAAAGGCTTACTGGCATCACTGGTAGCTTTGTATTTATTGAGTGTGAGCTGGCGTAAATCACCGCTTTTTTCATCAATAATTGCCTTAACGGTATCGGTGGTAACCGTTACCGGATCCGTTTTACTCAATGCACCTTCAGCAGCCACATCGGTAGAAGTAGCATTGCTGGTGGATGATGTTTGTTGTGTTGCAGGCTGATTTTCGGGTTGTGGGTATAACTTTTCCCAACCCAGCAAAATTGCCATGGTCAGCACAAAAAATATCAGTAATCGTTTGAAATCCATAGTGTATTCCGTGTGTGTTCGCTAAGGAAGTGGGTCATGACCGCAACCACCCCATGGATGACAGCGGCAAATGCGCTTTAGCGCCAGCCAGCTACCCCTAAATACCCCGTATTTTTGCAGCGCCAGTACTGCATATTGCGAACAGGTCGGGCTATATCGGCAACGTGGTGGCAGCAGCGGGCTAATGGCATACTGGTAAAACCGGATCAGACCCAGCAATAAATATTTCATTGCGACGTTGTTTTACACCCGTCAGTTGCCACAAGCAACTGCTGTAAAGTTCTGACAACGCCAGCATAATCCTTATGCTGGAAAGGCTGGCGTATGCGAATGATTATATCGACCGGCGGCAATTCATGCCGGTGCAGGCGAAACCATTCCCGTAACACCCGTTTCATGTAATTGCGCCGGTTGGCACGTCTGGCCACTTTTTTGGCAACTATCAGCCCCAGACGCGGGAAACCTAAAGCATTGCGTGCCTGAAATACCTGAATCCAGGCACGGCTTTTTTGGCAACGTAACGCAAAAACGGATGAAAAATCATCCGTTTTTAATAGGCGATATTTTTTGCCAAAATGATAATCCATTCTTGTTCTTACACAGCCAAACGTTTACGACCCTTGGCACGACGGGCAGCCAGTACAGCACGTCCGCCACGGGTTTTGCTGCGAACCAGAAAGCCATGAGTGCGTTTGCGACGGGTAACGGATGGTTGATAAGTACGTTTCATAATTTATTCCCGAATTAACTTTAAATAAAACGTGGCATTACACAACAAGAACAGCACTTTGTCAATCAATATAATCTACAGCAAAGCTTTATGGCAACTGCTTTAACATAAAGTGCAAATCATGGTCAGAAATCTGTTTATTGCGTATAATTAGCATAATAGGCACTTTTTACTTCCAGCCTTTAGCCCGTCCCGATTGACAGACAAATTTAAGCTTCACGCATGACCCTGACAGAATTTTGGCCACAGTGCCTATTGCAATTAAAACAGAGCCTGCCCTCCCAGCAATACCAGATGTGGATTGCTCCGTTAACCGTAGGCGAGGAAAATGGCAATTGGGTAATTTTTGCGCGTAATACCTTTACATTTAATCATATCCGCGAACGTTTCTGGCCATCTGTCGAAAGCGCCAGACAGGCTATCCTGCCGGATGGAAACATACCATTAATTCTGAAAATCGGCCAGGGACAATCCTTGCAGGCGGCCACACATGCAGTACCGCTAAACGTCGCAGCCAGCCCTGCTCCTGCCGCGGTTACGCCACCGGCTACAGCGGTGACTGAGAATCCGCCAGCAGCCAAACCAGAAACAGACGCAGCAACTCCCGAGGTGACACCTAAAACACGTGCCACACCAAAACGGACTGAATCTGCTCAGGACATCATCGCCAAGCGACTGCGTCACAGCCAGTCTAAAAGCGATAGTAGCCCTGCTGACAATGGCGAAAGCAGCAATACCAAACCGGCCAAAGCAGAAAAACACGAAGTGGCTGCACCAGCAACCGCATCAGATTCAGCACATGAAAACAGTAAAAAATCCCGCTATACCGAAACCAATCTGAATCCCGAGCACACTTTCGCTGCTCTGGTACAGGGTAAAGGTAACCGTCTGGCTCATGCCGCCGCCCTGTCTATCGCAGAAAATCCCGGCAACAGCATGTACAACCCGTTTTTCGTCTATGGCAGTACCGGTCTGGGTAAAACCCATCTGGTACAGGCAATTGGCAACCAGCTTTTTGCTACTGATGCCAAAGTAAAAATACGTTATATTCATGCCGATGAATTTATCCGCGGCATTATGAATGCATTCCATGCCAAATCCTTTGATGCCATGCGCCAGCAATATCAGCAGGTAGACTTGCTTATCATGGATGATGTGCAGTTTATTGCCGGCAAAGACCGTACCATGGAAGAGTTTTTTTACGTCTATAATCATTTAATTGACGAAAAAAAACAGGTTATCCTTACCTGTGATACCCTGCCTACCCATATTGATGGCATGGATGACCGCCTGAAATCACGTTTTTCCTGGGGGCTGAGTCTGGAGCTCGAACCGCCAGAACTGGAAATGCGTGTTGCTATTTTGCAGAAAAAAGCCGAGCTGGCACAGGTAAAACTGGAAGACGAAGCCGCGTTTTTTATTGCCAAGCATATCCGCAGCAATGTGCGCGAGCTGGAAGGGGCATTCAAGCGTGTAGTCGCACAAAGCCGTTTTGCCAGCCGTCCGATTGATGTGGGCTTGGCCACAGAAGCATTACAGGATATTCTGGCAGTCAATCACAAACCCATGACTCTGGAACACATCCAGAACACTGTAGCCAAGTTTTATGGCATCACCATTAGTGACATGGTGGGCAAGAAACGTACCCGCACTCTGGCTCGTCCGCGCCAGATGGCCATGACATTAGCAAAAGAACTTACTCCACTTAGTTTACCCGCTATTGGTAGCGGATTTGGTGGCCGCGACCACACAACGGTCATGCACGCGGTAAAAAGCATCTCCAAACTCCGTAAAGATGATGCCGAAACAACCAAAGCGTATGAAACCTTAATGATGATTTTGCGAGATTAAACCAAGGAACAGAATATGCTGATTTTACAAGCAGAACGCGACAGTTTGCTCAAACCGCTGCAAGCCGTAACCGGTATTGTTGAGCGTCGCCACACCTTACCGATACTGTCTAATGTATTGCTGGATAACCATCAGGGGCAAATCAAAATTCTGGCCACCGATCTGGAAATTCAGATTGATACCGTAGGGCCAAAAAGTGAAGCAGAAGATTTTCGCATCACCACCAATGCCAAAAAACTACAAGACATCCTGCGCGCCCTGCCTGCTGGTGCCATAGTGTCACTAGACTGGAACAACAACCGTCTGGTGCTGAAAGCCGGTAAAAGCCGCTTTAATCTGCAAACCCTGCCAGCAGAAGACTTCCCGCTGATGAGCGTTGGCGAAAATGTCGATGCCACCTTTACCCTGCCACAGGAAATGTTCCGCGAAATGCTGTCACAGGTACAGTACAGCATGGCTATTCAGGATATCCGTTATTACCTTAACGGCCTGCTGATGCAAACCGAAGGCAATCAGCTGCGTCTGGTAGCCACTGACGGGCACCGTCTGGCCTATGCTGCCTGCAATATCGAAGCAGATTTGCCTAAAGCCGAAGTGATTCTGCCCCGTAAAACCGTACTGGAGCTGTTTAAGCTGCTCACCTTCCCCGAACAGCCGATAACCATTGAACTTTTGAATAATCAGGTGCGTTTCCGCTGCAATGACACCATTATCGTTTCCAAAGTGGTAGATGGTAAATTCCCGGACTACAACCGTGTTATTCCATTAGATAACGATAAAATCTTCCTAGCCAATCGTAGCGAGCTGTTGGGCGCACTGGAACGGGCAGCCATTCTGGCCAATGAAAAATTCCGCGGTGCCCGCCTGCAAATCCAGCCCGGCCTGCTCAGTGTTACCTGTAACAACAATGAACAGGAAGAAGCACGCGAAGAACTGGAAATTGCCTATCAGGGCGATACACTGGAAGTAGGTTTTAACATCAACTATCTGATGGATGTATTGCGCAATGTACATGCGGAAGACTTGCAGCTAGCTTTTGGCGATGCAAACCGCTCCACCCTGTTTACTATCCCCAACAACCCCAATTTTAAATATATTGTGATGCCAATGCGTATTTAAGCGTTATTCATACAATCACTTAGCTACGGCCGTAAACCAGCCTGCTGTTTTCACAACAGCCTAATCTGGTTTACGGCCGTTTATTATTTACATTCAGCATTATTATCCATAAATAAAAATCAGCCAAAACATCATGTTAAATATAACAACCAGCTGAAAAAAAGCTGGTTTTCTGTTATAATATTCTTTTGGTCAATTGCCCTGAAACAGGCCTGTGAATACTGGCAAACCGGAAGTATGCTTATCATCATATCAAGGCTACAGGCGCATTTTTTAACGGCATGACCACTGCCCCAGATTTAGTAAAGAATTCTTATGACCGATCACAGTTCTGAAGATTACGGTGCCGACAGCATCAAAGTACTAAAAGGTTTAGATGCCGTGCGCAAACGTCCCGGCATGTATATTGGCGACACTCAGGATGGCACCGGCCTGCATCACATGGTATTTGAAGTTCTGGATAATGCCATTGACGAAGCACTGGGTGGTTATTGTGATCACATCACCGTAGCCGTGAATGCCGATAACTCCATCACCATCGAAGACAATGGCCGCGGTATTCCTACCGATATGCATCCGGAAGAACATCGTTCCGCTGCCGAAGTGATTATGACCATACTGCACGCTGGCGGTAAATTTGATAACAACAGTTACAAAATTTCCGGTGGTTTGCATGGTGTAGGCGTCTCTGTAGTCAATGCCCTGTCTGACTGGCTGCGCCTGACTATCTACCGCAATAATAAAGAACACTATGTTGAATTCTGCCGTGGCGATGTCGTAGCACCGCTCGTTGTAGTAGGCGACACCGACAAACAGGGTACACGAGTACAGTTTTTAGCCAGCACCGAAACTTTCGGCAATATCGATTATCACTTCGATATTCTGGCCAAACGCATCCGCGAACTGTCATTTCTGAACAACGGCGTCAGCATCGAACTTTTCGATAAACGCGATGGCAAGCATGAGAATTTTGCTTTTAGCGGCGGTATTGCCGGCTTCGTTCAATACATGAGCCGCAACAAAACAGCCTTGCATGAAAAAGTTTTCTACGCCTCTGGTGAAAAAGATGGCATGAGCGTTGAATGTGCCATGCAATGGAACGACAGCTATCAGGAAAATGTACAGTGCTTCACCAACAATATTCCCCAACGTGATGGTGGCTCCCATCTGACCGCTTTGCGTCAAGTGATGACCCGTACCATCAACAACTACATTGAAGCTAATGAAGTAGCCAAAAAAGCCAAAGTAGACACCAATGGCGATGATATGCGCGAAGGCCTAACCTGCGTATTATCCGTTAAACTGCCCGATCCAAAATTTTCATCCCAAACCAAAGACAAACTGGTTTCCGGCGAAATCGGCCCGGTGGTTAACGAAGTACTAGGCAAAGCCCTGTCCGAATTTCTGGAAGAAAATCCAATAGATGCTAAAATCATCACCGGTAAAATCGTCGATGCAGCACGTGCACGTGAAGCGGCACGTAAAGCACGTGAAATTACCCGGCGCAAAGGGGTAATGGATGGCTTGGGACTGCCGGGCAAACTGGCAGACTGTCAGGAAAAAGACCCAGCTTTATCAGAACTATATCTGGTCGAAGGTGATTCGGCCGGTGGTTCCGCCAAACAGGGGCGTGACCGTAAATTTCAGGCCATTTTACCGCTGAAAGGTAAAATCCTGAATGTAGAAAAAGCCCGCTTTGAAAAAATGCTGGCCAGTCAGGAAGTGGCTACCTTAATCACCGCGCTGGGTGCGGGCATCGGCAAGGAAGAATTCAATCCTGAAAAACTGCGTTACCATCGCATCATCATCATGACCGATGCCGACGTAGACGGTGCACACATTCGTACCCTGCTGCTGACTTTCTTTTACCGGCAAATGCCTGAGCTGGTAGAACGTGGTTATGTTTATATAGCCCAGCCGCCGCTTTACAAGGCCGAACGCGGCAAGCAGGAGCGCTATCTGAAAGACGAGTTTGAAAAAGATCAGTTCCTGCTCACACTGGCACTGGACAAAATACAGCTAATTATTGGCGACAGCACCCTTGAAGGTAATGCTCTGGCTGAAATTGCCAAACAATATATTCTGACACAAAGCATAATTATGCGTGAAAGTCGCATCATTGACAGTGCGGTATTGAACGCCCTGCTCTCCTTGGATGAAAATCTGGATTTAAGTACCGTAGCCAGTGCCGAAAAAGCAGTGCAGACATTAACCACCCTTGTTAATGATGACAATCTCAAACTGGAACGCATCGGTGCTGATGACGAAGTGCAAATGATTAAAATCACCCGTCAATTGCATGGTAATCGAATGGTCAGCTATCTGGAACAAAAATTTGCTGAAAGCCGCGCCTACCAGATTATTCGCCAGACGGCCGCCACCTTAAACGGCATCATTGATGCACCAATTGAAGTGGTTAAAGGTGACAATAGCAACAAAGTTACCGGCTTTGCTCAGGCGCTGGACTTATTGATGACTAACGCCCAGAAAGGACTAAGTATTCAGCGTTATAAAGGGCTGGGCGAGATGAATCCGGAACAGCTATGGGAAACCACCATGGATCCCGCAGTACGCCGGCTGCTGAAAGTCAGAATTGAAGACGCCATGGCTGCGGATGATGTCTTTGTTACCCTGATGGGTGATGAAGTCGAACCACGGCGCGCATTTATCGAAAACAATGCCTTAAATGCACAGGTAGATATTTAAATCCCCTTATCACACCCAAAAGGATGGCTCAGCCATCCTTTTTTTGTTGCCGGTATCATCTGCATACCGATTCTTATAAATAATGATAAAATTTCTCAAGATTAATGAATTATTGATTTTTAAAAGGTTATCGAATGGAAACTATAAAGGATAAATTATTACCTGTAGCAGGGAGCGATACTTTTTTAGAAACTTTTCATCAATTATATCGAGAAAATCTAGAGAAAAAAGATAATTTTATTCAAGAGATTGCATATTTACATAATAATAAATTAGTAGATATAGTACGTGAATTTAATAATTGTAATAACTCAGGTCTAAATCCTATAACTATTTGTCAACTTTTTGGAGAAATTTTGCCTTTGCTTCAAGCAGATATTCAAGATGTATTAAATTGCATAAACCATCTTATATTGAAAACGAACAGCGATTTTTTTGTATTATTTTTTGAATCTCTGGAAGAATTTTGTGCAATGGATATTGCTCGTTGTGATAAGTTATTAGATATTTCTTTAGCAAGCAAGGTTGATGATTATTTTAATCTTTTAGTTTTAGCAATTATTGTTGGTAGTCGCTTGCAACTTAATACCTATGTTGAAAAAGCCATAGAATTACTTAATAATAAAAATAAAGTTATTATAGAAAAATCTTTGTTTAGTTTGAGTAAAATAAATTACCAATCAAATAAAAAATTAATTAATAAAGTCTTCAATGCAGTTAAGACTATGGCCACTAATGGCTCCAATAAATATTATCCCAATATCTTAAAATCAATATTATCTCTTTATATCCAAAAAAGAGATTTGGAGAAGCAAACAATAGAATTATGTTTATTTATTTTTAAAAATGAAGATGAAAGATTAATTCAAACTGCCGCGGAAATATTGCGTGAGACAGAAAATGATTTACCAAAAATTATATATGATATTTTGCTAAACGTGTTATTTAAAGTTAATCCTAAAGATACACTAACGCTCAATTATATAGATTTAATTTTGTGTAATTTATTGGAATACAATAGAGAAAAGGATTTATATATATTTTTAGAAGATTTATTAATAAAAAATAATAATCTATCCATAAAAATATTTCCTTTATTTATACACAAGCTACTAAATAACAAAACAGATATTTTAAATATATTAGTTACACGTTGGTTTCTTTCAAGGAAAATAGTACTTGCAATAGCTGTTGCTGAAATAATAGAGGATTGTAATGCTGAAAAAATTTATTTAGCAAGTGATAAGATACAATTGCAAGGCTTACCTGAAGGAACTTGCTTATTTGTAGCCCGAAAAGCTTGTGGTTGGCTATTTTACAATGAAATAAGCGCCGTGAGTTTTATTGTTTCTTTAATAGATATTGCTACAGATAAAGAACTAGAAGCAATTTCTTCTTTATTATTTAATCCTTTATTTATTTGCTACCCACAAAATATAAAAGAATATTTCGAAGAACTGCTACAGCAGGAAATAC
Organism: Snodgrassella sp. ESL0253; assembly: GCF_013344965.1. Lineage (NCBI taxonomy): Bacteria > Pseudomonadati > Pseudomonadota > Betaproteobacteria > Neisseriales > Neisseriaceae > Snodgrassella > Snodgrassella sp. ESL0253. The sequence continues at coordinate 62,015 of NZ_JAAEDQ010000003.1, forward strand.
CAGAAAAAACTGCAATGGTTATTAATCAATTATTGGCACAGCAAGAATCATTTTTTAAAAATTTAAATGATAATGCTGGTATTTCTGAATTAAAACCCAGTTTGTCTCAAAGAGCTCAGCTCAAGCAACATTTGTCAAAGCTTATGAATGATGCTTATAAAGAAAAAACTGGTAAAAATTCAATATTGCAAATATTTTCTCATCAGACTATTTTATATGGAAATTCTTCTATTTTTTATAGACATAATAATCCTGAAGGTACCAATAAAACCAGAGAAATCAGAAAATTCCAAGAATTTAGCCACAATCTTACTTATCCGGTTTTAGGAGTTTTAGATCCACATACACTTAGCCTTAATTTAGGGACATACAGGACTGAGGATTGCAATGAAATTAATAATTAAAGAGTATTTGGCTTCTTTAAAAGAAAGAAAAGAGCTGGATGTATTATTGCCGGATTTACTATCACAGATGGGATTGATAGTTTTTTCAAAAGCCGGTATTGGAAATCGCCAGTATGGAGTAGATGTAGCTGCTTATGGCAGAATTAATAATGGTGCGGAAAAAATTTATTTATTCTCGATAAAATCTGGCAATCTGGGTAGAAGAGACTGGGATGCAGGCCAACCCACAGATTTAAGGCCTTCATTACAGGAAATACTGGATGTTTATGTACCAACACACATACCCAACGAATATAAAGATAAACCAGTAGAAATATGCCTTTGTTTCGGAGGAGATTTAAATGAAGATGTCAGACTGAATGTAACAAGTTTTATTAAAAACAGTACAGTTGAAGGTAAGATAACTTTTAGTGAATGGAGTGGCGAAAAGCTGGCGCAGTATATCGAGCAATATTTACTAAAAGAAGAGTTATTGCCAAAGCAATATAGGAGCTATTTAAGAAAATCTCTTGCTATGCTAGATGAACCTGAAATTTCTCATACCTATTTTAAACAACTAGTATGTTTGTTAAAGAAAAATACAGAAACACAAAATAATAAAAACACACTGACTTCTGTTAGACAACTTTATATCTCTCTATGGATTCTGTATGTGTGGTGTAGAACCGGTAACAATTTAGAGAGTGCCTATTTATCCAGCGAATTTGCTGTGTTGAACGCTTGGGACATTAGTAAAGAATTACACAAAAATAATGGAAAAGAAAATAAATTCATTATAGAGGTGTTAGTAAAAATAATCAGGCTGCATACACAAATACTTTTTGATTTTATTCTTAAATTAAGGCCACTAATATTTAATTTATATGGCGTTTCCCATGCTATCAATTCTTCTTGTTCTGTAGATGTCAATATTAAGCTTTTTGATATTCTCGGAAGATTGTCCTTAGCTGGACTGTGGATGTATTTTGATTTAGAAAATTTAAAATTATTAAATGCTAGTGAAAAAGAGCTACAATTAGCTGAAAATGGATTATTAAGTATTCAAAACTTACTAAAAAAATTAATATCGAATAATCCCTTATTGTATACCCCATATAAAGATGATCACGCCATTGACATAAGCATGGCAATATTTTTGTTGGCATTAAATAAACAAAATCAGGAATGTATAATAGCATGGTTAATACATATGTCATTCATGATTTCTTTTTTGTTTAGGAGTCATGGATATTATCCAAACAATATCCATGATTATCACAACCTTATAGAACATCCTAAAGAGGCAACAGAAGACTATCGGAAAGAAGTAACCAAAGCTAGTATTCTATATCCCATGCTTGCTTTTTTTGCGGGATTATTTAAGTCGGATGAAATTTATCAAGCTGTCCAAAATATATGTGCAGATTACCTGCCTCACTGTACTTTACAGCTTTGGTATCCTGACCAAGCTTCCGAGCAATATTTTTATAATGACGAACAGCCACATGGTGCAGCTTTTGCTAACTTTTATTTAACAAAACTAGACAAAGAAAATTTTTTACAATTAGTATTAAATGAATGTAATCAAAGCCAAGATTTTTATGAACTTTCAGCCATTAAAGAATCGTGCTGGCCAATTATTATGATTGCCTGTAGATATTATAGGTTACCTTTACCACTGCACTTTTTTAAAGATAAATTTTTATAATTTTGTAGATATGCCACTATCACTATAATATTACTATGTCAAAAGAAAATCCGGCAAGAAATTTCTATAAAAATGTCTGTCCTATTTACTTCTGATTATAAAAAAGATGGCACGGCCATCCTTTTTTATTGCAATGATTATATTCAGTAGCCAGTCTGAGCTGGCTAAATACCTGATACAGCAAAACTAGCTGAATAATCAGCCTTTGACGCAGATAACCTGACGCAATTGATGCCTGATTTCCACCAGCTCCTGCTGTGCCTGCATCACGGCATCGATATCTTTGTACGCCAGTGGAATTTCGTCAATGACTTCTGCATCTTTACGGCACTCTACATGGGCGGTGGCCTGCATCTGGTCGGCAACGGTGAATCTCCTTTTGGCTTCGGCACGGCTCATTACCCGCCCTGCCCCATGCGAACAGGAATGAAAGCTTTCTGTATTACCTAAACCACGCACAATATAACTTTTTGCCCCCATTGAGCCCGGAATAATCCCCAGTTCGCCCTCGCGTGCAGAAACTGCCCCCTTTCGGGTAACAAATACATTCTGGCCAAAGTGCTGTTCTTTCTGCACGTAGTTATGATGGCAGTTTATTGTTTGCAGATGCGTGGTAAATGGCACATCTATCACTTGGCGTAATGCAGCAATGGTGTTGTGCATCATCACTTCACGGTTTAAGCGGGCAAAGTCCTGCGCCCAATGCACAGCTTCCAGATAATCACGACAATATTCCGTTCCTTCAGCAAAATACGCCAGATCGTTATTGGGCAGATAGGTATCAATAAAATACTTTTTCATCTCTTTTTGCGCCAGCTGACTGAAATATTGACCAATGGCATGGCCAATACCACGTGAACCGCTATGCAGCATAATCCATACCTGATCAGTTTCATCCAGACAAACTTCGATAAAATGATTACCGCTGCCCAGTGTACCCAGATGATGCAAGCTATTGGCTTTTAAAAAGCGCGGATATTTGCTGGTGAGTTTTTCAAATCCGGGCAATAACTGCTGCCAGTACTCTTGTACAATCGGTGGCGGATTATGCCAGCTACCTTTATCATATTTTTTATTACCCGGGGTGGAGCCATGCGGTACGGCTTTTTCAATCGCCAGCCGCAATGGCATTAAGTCTTCCGGCAAATCCTGTGCGGTAAGCGACAACTGTACCGCCATCATGCCACAGCCGATATCTACGCCAACCGCAGCCGGAATAACCGCGCCGGTGGTGGGAATCACGCTACCAATGGTAGAACCTCGTCCCAGATGCACATCAGGCATCACTGCAATATGCTTAAAAATAAAGGGCAGTTGTGCGGTTTCAAGCAGTTGTGTTTTGGCGATATCTTCTACTGGTACGCCTTTAGTCCACATTTTTACCGGACGGGTTTTATCTTCTTTTAATACTTCATATTTTTGCATTTTTATCTTTCATTATTTTTCTGTTTAATCAATCAGCATAGGTTAAGCTGCTATTTCGCCTGAATGTTAATCAAACCATGTAATAACTGATCCAGACCACCCACAACTGAAATTTTGTCGATGCGTTCAGCAATGCGTTCCAGTGTTTCCATTTCTTTCAGGCGTAAAGCCACCGGATTGTTTTCCATTACTCTGGCGGTATTCAGCAGGGAACGGGTGGCGGAAGTTTCTTCGCGGCGACGGATTACATTGGCCTGTGCCGCTTTTTCAGCCTCCACTACCTGCGCCAGAATGGTTTTCATGTCGCCCGGCAGAATTATGTCTTTCACGCCTACGCTAATGGTTTCAATTCCATAGCCTGTCATATTCGCCTGCATATGCGCATTGATGACTTCATCAATCACGTCCTTGTTTTCCAGTAATTCATCCAGCGTGCGGGTACCAATTGCTTCGCGTAACGCAAATTGCAATTGCCGGTACAACAGTTCCACAGGCTGGGCAGCTTTGGCAAAAGCAGTTAATACATCGGTATAGCACCAGTTGGCCACCAGATTGATGCGCAGATTTACTTTGTCGCGGGTTAGAATTTCCTGCCCGGAGATTTCGACGGTCTGTAAGCGTGTATCGACGATTTCAACACTGATTTCGCGGTTAAAGCGCCAGTAGGCGGTGATGCCGGCATCCAGTAGCTGCTCTACTTTACCATTTACTTTTAATACACCAACATGATAGGCCGGCACCTGCGCAATCAGCACGCTGCTGTCACCAATCACTTCCTTTTGACGCAATTTAGGCTGTAATAATTGCTGCACCATTTGCTCAGATAGCTGATAGCCAGCAGCCAGCTCGATAGTCTGCATGTGCTGCTTGCAATTATTCTGCCAATATAATCTTTTTGTTCCCGGCGGCAGGATTTCCACCAGTAAATCGTCTTCAAAGCGTAAACCGGCCTGATTGGCACCTACCTGCATCTGCACACAGAATTGCTGCATCTGCTCCGGTGCATTCTGCTCAATCGTGGCGGCCAGCAGGTCATCGATACGGTTGTCCTGTAATTTGAATTTTCCCAGTACAAGCTTATGCTTGAATTCGCACAAGCCAATTACAGATGTGGGCGGAATAATCTGCACAAACTGGTTATCCACAAACAGTGTACCAATTTGTTCGTCCACAAAATAATGCAGTTTTACATTGTCTATACCGGTAATGAGTCTGGCGGTATTTTTGGCCTGTATCAGTTCCAGTGCTACTTCATCCGGCAAGCGGTAGCCCTGCTGCAAAGTGACTTTTTTAATCGATTGTGCTTTATAACTCTGCCAGTACAATGCTTTGGTAGCGGGCATGATAATCTCTACCAGCATGTCTTCTTCATAGCGCAGGGCAATTTCATTATCCGCCACATTGACATAATGACAATATTTTTCTACTAGTTGCGGATAAAAATTTAGCAGTTTTTCGGCGATGTTCGGCTCGATTTCAGTATCGGCCAAATCCACCAGAGAATACGTTATTGCAGAAAAAGGATCCCAGAAAGTATGGCGGCCGGCGGTAACAATGGTATTAATTTCATTCCGTTTATTAATAACAGCCAGCTCACCTTTTTTTACATCGATTATGGTCAACATATTAATTCTCCTGTCTATTGCAGCCAGTAAACAGGATGAACACAATCAAACGGATTAAGTAACGAAATAACAGGGGAAAGATTCATCACCATAACCTAATCACTGCCTGATTATGGTTAATAAATATTTTGCCTGCTATCCGGTTTTTTTACCCAGACAAAAACAACTATAGCTGAGTTTGCCCGGTTAACCGGTTTTTCCTGTGCCTAAGCTTTTACTACTCTGCTTATTCCCATTTACTGACTGGTATTGCTTAATACTACAAGTATTACTATGTGATTTTTGAAACAGGAATCGAACCTGTCACAGATTGGTTTGGTACCAATTGCTCTATCCAGTGAGCTTTTCAAAAATACTCCGTGAAAGGGAGGTGTCTTTTATACTCAGGAATACATGTTGATAATGCAAATGAATTGGCCTTGCGGCGAATCCGGCAGCATTCGCTATGCACCTGACTGCCATATCAGACAGCATGTATTGCAGACACTGGCTTTATTGCAATTACTGTACCAACAGGTAAATTTTTTAGGTAATTTTTATAAACCATTATTTTTCTTAATTAAATAATTAAATTTTAAAATTATTTGCCAGCCATTTATTGCTTAAACCCAACATGATTTTATAAATTTATATATAATTTTATTTATATTTATAAACCAGTAAAATAATCCCATGAACAGGAAAAACGTTGTATTCGGCTTTTTAGGTAATGTGCTTGACCAGCGCGGTAAAGGCAGAAAACGCTGGGGGCGCTGGCGGCCAACGGTTGATGTCTGTAATCATCCGCAACTGCCGGTATCCCGCTTTGAGCTGCTTTATCACGTTAATGATAATGAGTTACTGGCTGAAATTATTCAGGATATTAAAACCATTGCTCCGGATACACAGGTTAATCCGGTTGCAGTGGATATACATGACCCGTGGGATTTTGAGGAGGTATATACCTGTTTACTGGATTTAGCCAAAAGCTATCAATTTGATTATGAACAGGAAAATTATTATTTAAATATTACTACCGGCACGCACGTTATGCAGATTTGCTGGTTTCTGCTGGCAGAATCACGCTTTTATCCGGCCAGACTGCTGCAATTATCGCCGACCAAAGGAGCAGCACGGCATGAAACGGCGCTAACTGAGCCGGCAGAGCATCAACAGCTATGCAGCCGCGGACAAATCAACATCATTGACCTGAATCTGAACCGCTACGACCAGATTCTGACCCGCTTTCAGCAATACGCCGGCCAGGCTACTGAATTACTCAAATCTGGCATTGCCACCAGAAACCCGCATTACAATCAGCTAATTACTGAAATAGAACAGGTAGCCAGCCGCTCCCATGCGCCTATCCTGCTGTGTGGCCCTACCGGCGCCGGTAAGTCATTTCTTGCCCGGCAAATTTACCAGCTTAAGCTGAATAAGCATCAGATAAGCGGCCAGTTTGTGGAAATTAACTGCGCTACTCTGACTGGGGATAATGCCATGTCAACTTTGTTTGGCCATAGCAGAGGTGCTTATACGGGTGCCAGCATGGCTAGAAGCGGCCTGCTCAAACAGGCTGATAACGGCCTTTTGTTTCTGGATGAAATCGGTGAGCTGGGGCTGGATGAACAGGCTATCCTGCTCAAAGCCATTGAAGAAAAACATTTTTATCCATTGGGCTCGGATAAACTGGTTTCCAGCCAGTTTCAATTGATTGCCGGCACCAATAAAGATTTAAAACAGGCAATTGCCTGTGGCGCATTCAGGGAAGACTTATATGCACGGATTAATTTGTGGAGCTATCAATTACCCGGGCTGGCAGAACGCAAAGAAGATATTGAGCCGAATATTGATTTTGAGCTGGCGCGCTATGCACAGGAATATGGCACTATGCCACGCTTTAATCAGCAATCCAGAACCCGCTATGTAAGCTTTGCCACTTCAGCTACCGCACGATGGACGGGCAATTTCCGTGAGCTCACTGCTTCCATTACCCGCATGGCTACACTGGCCACGCAAGGTAATATCACTTTGGCACAGGTTGAAGACGAAATTCGGCGCTTACAGCAACACTGGCAGCAGACAACACCCGCCGATGCGCTGATTCCGGCTGAAATTGATGAATTCGACCGCTATCAGCTAGAAAAGGTGATTGAAGTATGCCGCAAAAGCCGAACCTTATCCGAGGCCGGCCGCTATCTGTTTGCTGTATCACGGGCACAGAAACAGCGTGCCAATGATGCCGACAGGCTGAAAAAATATCTGGCCAAATTTGATTTAAGCTGGGAGCAGATAAAAGATAGTGGGCATCACGTCATTTAGAAGCAGCATAACTGCTTAAACTTGAATATCAGGTGATTTATCTGCAATAACTATCCTTGATAGCTTACCCTGAAATCATAACCACAATAAATCAGACTGCCTGCAAAGCTGTAAGCAGGCAGTCATTCTATTAACACACCATCCGTTGCAACAATTTCTTAAAGTCTTCACCCACCAGAGGGTGCTTCATTCCATACGCCACTGTTGCTTCCAGATAGCCAAGCTTATCGCCACAATCATAGCGTCTGCCGGCAAAAGCATAAGCTATCATCTTCTGCTCGGTGAGCAAGCGGGCAATAGCATCGGTTAACTGAATTTCTCCGCCCGCGCCGCGCGGTAAATTAGTCAGAAAATCAAACACACGGGCAGATAAAATATAGCGCCCTACTACGCCCAGATGCGAAGGTGCTTCATCCGGATGCGGTTTTTCCACAATACTTTTGACATAATCAAAGCTATCTTCGCGGGCAGTTTCCACAATACCGTAAGCACCAGTCTGTTGGGGAGCAACATTTTCTACGCCAAGCACATTGCAACCAGTACGATGATAGACATCCATCATCTGGCTTAATGCGCCGGGCTGGGCATCAATCAGGTCATCTGCCAGCACCACCGCAAAGTTTTCTTTGCCCACAGCGGCACGGCTGCACAGCACCGCGTGTCCCAGCCCCAGTGCCGCCGGCTGGCGGATATACAGACAGGTGACATTAGGTGGCAGAATATCCTGCACAAAATCAAGTAATTTATTCTGATTGCGGTAGGCCAGCTCGGTTTCCAGCTCATACGCCTTATCAAAATGATCTTCGATGCAGCGCTTATTGCGGCCGGTAATAAATACCAGCTCGGTACAGCCGGCAGCCACGGCTTCTTCCACTGCATACTGAATCAGTGGCTTATCCACAATCGGCAGCATTTCTTTCGGGCTGGCTTTGGTAGCCGGTAAAAACCGCGTTCCCATACCTGCTACCGGAAACACACATTTACGGATTGGTTCTGCTTTCATCAGCTCTACTCTTTAATTCCCAACATAGCCATCAACGCAGCCTGATCCAGTATGGTAACACCAAGTGCCTCGGCTTTGGCCAGCTTGCTGCCTGCTTCAGCACCAGCCACGACAAAATCGGTTTTTTTCGACACACTGCCACTAACCTTGCCACCGGCTTCTTCAATATGCTGCTGTGCCACATCCCGCGACCAGTCTGGCAATGTGCCGGTTAAGACAAAAGTTTTACCGGCAACAGCTTCATTGGCTGCCGGCGCATTTTCTTCTGGCTGGCCGGCAAGTAATTGCTCACGTAAAGCAATGGTTTTTTGCAATAATAAGCGGTTTTCCGGCTGAGCGCACCAGTGTTGCCAGCTTTCCGGTAAGGCCTTGTCTGTTAATAGCTGCGCCCAGTCCATGCCCACCAGTTGCCACAGTTTCTGCGCCCGCGTTTCGGTTAAACCTGCGCCGGGCAGGCGTGCCAGTACCCGCTCAGGGGCAAAATACTCACGCAATGGTATACGGCGGGTTTCTGCCTGTGGTTCTACGCCGGCATCCAGCAATTCCTGCAATTGACCAGTCTGATCTTCCTGACTGAAAAAATACGCTACCGAGTGCGCCACAACAGTACCGATATCCGGCAAACAGGCCAGTAATGGCTCAGTAGCCTGAGTTAGCGTGGCCAAATCACCAAACGCCTGTGCCAACTGCCTGGCAGTGCGTTCACCCACATGAAAAATACCCAAAGCGTAGATAAGATTGGCCAGCGGACGCCGGCGGCTGGCATCAATACCGGCCAGAATATTTTCTGCCCAGCGGGAAGGTTGCTGTTTGGCCGCCTTACCGGTAGTGGATAAGGCCAGCTCATCCGCCGCTGCTTCTGCGCTATCCGCTGCTTCCTGCTTGGCCTGCTGTTTCATGGCCAGCAAATCGGCCAGTTGTAAACGGTATACATCGGCAAAGTGATGCACACGCCCCTGTGCGACCAGCAGCTCAATCTGCCGCTCGCCCAGATTTTCAATATCCATCGCCCGGCGTGACGCAAAGTGAATCAGTGCCTGTACCCGCTGTGCCTGACACAGCATGCCACCACTACAGCGTGCTACTGCCTCCCCTTCTTCGCGCACAATCTCATGCCCACAAACCGGACACTGTTGCGGCATACGGAAAGGCGGATACTTTGGCACAGCCTCTGCCGGCGTGAGTAAATCTATCTGTTCTTCCACCATTGGCCGCTGCGCCAGCACCACAGATACAATTTCCGGAATCACGTCGCCGGCACGCCGTACAATGACCGTATCACCCTCTCGCACATCCTTACGCTGAGCTTCACCTTCATTATGCAAAGTTGTATTGGTTACGGTTACGCCGCCAACAAATACCGGTGTTAAACGTGCTACCGGTGTTATCGCGCCTGTACGCCCAACCTGTACATCAATTGCTTCAACTGTGGTGAGCATTTCCTCAGCCGGAAACTTCTGCGCAATGGCAAAGCGTGGTGCCCGTGCCACATAACCAAGCTGTTCCTGCTGTGACAGATTATCCACCTTGATTACCACGCCATCGATGCCAAACGGCAAATCTGCGCGTATCTGATAAATCTGCTCATAAAATGCCAGTACCTTTTTGATATCAGCCTGATAACACAAGGTGTCCTGTGGCGGTATGGTCAAACCCAAACGCGCCAGCAGCGCCAGCTCTTCACTGTGACTATCCGGTACAAAATGCTCGTCCAGTCTGGCAATTCCGTAAGCATAGAAATGCAGGCGCCGGCGCGCAGTAATTTTCGGATCTAGCTGGCGCAAACTGCCGGCCGCTGCATTGCGCGGATTGGCAAATGCTTTCTGATTTTCTGCCTGCTGATGTGCATTAAGCCGCTCAAAATCCGCTTTCAGCATCAGCACTTCACCGCGCACTTCCAGCACGTCGGGCACATTATCGCCATGCAGACGCAAAGGAATATTCACAATCGTGCGTGCGTTTTCTGTTACATCCTCGCCGGTATAGCCATCACCACGGGTTGAAGCCTGTACCAGCAAACCATCACGATAAAGCAAGCTGATGGCCAGACCATCAAATTTCGGTTCTACAATATATTCAGGCTCAGCACCCAGACCATCGCGCACGCGCTTATCAAAAGCATGCATTTCACTATGGTCAAACTGATTATTATCGTTCAGCGGCGAAAACGCGTTATTCAATGACAACATGGGAATCTGATGCACCACAGCAGTGAATTTTTGCTGTGCCCGCCCACCCACACGCATACTGGGACTATCCGGCTGACGCCATTGCGGATACTGCTCTTCCAGCGCCTGTAACTCGCGGAACAGCCGGTCATATTCCGCATCCGGTACAGTAGGCGCATCCAGATCATAATACTCATGTGCATAGCGATTAAGCAGTGCAGTTAAATCAATAAGTTGCTGTTCGCTCACTGTATCCATTCCAGTTATTCCTTCAAGCAGCTAAAAAGAAAATGGCAACCCCCATTCTGCGGCTTGCCATCTCATCATAAAATTAAAAATACAGGCAATATCAGGAAAACAGCCTTTTCGTCAGCTCACTTCCGGGCTTCAGCTCAACCTGCTTCATTTCCTTCTGCCGGTCAACCACATAGCGGCGTACTTCACGCAACCACTCTGTGGATAACTCTTCCACTTTATCGTTGACCAGATCCAGACCTAGCTGACTAGACAGCTTAACGGCCATATCCATAAACTGATCAAAACATTTTTCGCCGTTCGGTATGTGTACTATATCAAATAACATACTGAATCCACGATAATTTTGATTTGCTAACAATGTAGAAGTAAACGGCGAGTTATCCAGCGTTACAATACTGAACAAAGGTTCACCATTACTATCGGCATAGTAGAACGCACCATCATGCCCCAGCTCAAACCCCTGCCGCTCAACCGCAGAGCGCAACTCCATACCACTTACATTAGTGCGTGATACCAGATGAATAGCAATTGTCTGATCAACGCGGGCACACAAGTCATCCAGTGGCCGCGCTATACTCAGGAAAGTATTAATATCCGTTAACAGTAATTGCCCATCCATTTGCTCGGCAAAACGGTTGGCCTGTTCACCAAAATTTGCCAGCTCTTCATGCGTGATCAAGCCACTGCGGCTAATGGCCTGCAAGCCAACCACAAATCCCTGATAATAAACACTGGGAATCGGCTCAGCCACCTGATAACGGTCATCCATGGTACAGCCCACCAGCCGAAAACGTGACCGGCTGCTCAAACGCGGCATGGCGTGCAGCTCTTTGGGCTCATACAAAGCAATATAAGCCAGATAATCAAAGCGCACATCAAACCATGGCAGCGGCTGTTTGGCCATATCGCGCAAGTCTAATAAAGTTTTGCGCCCTTTTACCGGAATAGTTCGTGATAATGATTCCATATCACTGTGTACAGGCGAGCTTTCTGGTGCTGCATCTTCGTTAGCGACAGGCAGCTCCGGTGGTTGCGCAGTGGCCACTGTTTCTTCCTGTATATGGCCATTACTGGCTTCAGGCACGGCTTCCTCACCTGTAGCCACAGATTCAGCCTGCTCGGTAGATGAATCGGCAGCCATACCCGCCTCATTTTCTGGCGGCACAGCTTTTTCATTGAGCACAGACTGTGCCTGAGCGCCATCACGTACAGAATTCACCTGACTGTCCAGTAAAGCATCCTTATTGGCGTGTCCAAACTGTTCACGCAATTGTTTGCGGTATTGGCTTTCCTGATAAATATTATAGACCAGCACTGCCAGAATGAACGCCGCACCCACTACCAACATAATCAATACAGAATCACTCATTACATTCCTACTAGGCAATTTGCGGAAGCCGCAGTTTAATTAACAGCTAAACAGAATTATAACCAAAAATACCCCTGCCGGCAGCCTTAAACTATAGTGGCCACTGATATTTCGTTATCACTGGCAAGCCCCATGCACGCAGCCTGTCCCATTGAAAAAAATGCCCCGGATCAGATTTGCGCCCCGGCGCTATATGCTGATGCCCGGTAATCGCCCGAATCGGATAACGCTCACACAGTGCCAGCAATAATTTATTTAACTGCGTATACTGCGATTCTGTAAACGGCTCAAAATCACAGCCTTCCAGCTCAATCCCGATTGAAAACGCATTACAGCCCTCTCGCTCGTCAAAACGCGATACTCCGGCCTGAAAAGCTGCATCGTCACAGGAAACAAACTGGGTTAATGCCCCGCTGCGCTCCAGCAGAAAGTGGCTTGATACCCGTAAGTTGATAAGCGAACGCATAAAATCATCCGGCTCATCCGCCTTAATCTGATTGGTAAACAGACGCTGCACGGCCTGTTGTCCATATTCAAACGGCGGCAGGGAAATATTATGCAATACCACCAGCGATACTTCAGCCGGCTGCGGGCGCTGGCTGAAATTCGGTGACGGCACATGCGTGCACTGCTGTAACCAGCCGTCGGTCCATAGCGGCTTTTGTTCGCCCTGCATCCTCTTCGCCTTTGTGATAAAAGTGCTTACCTTAATACAGCTTGGTTTAATCGTCCACATTTAGCGAAGAGAGAGGCCACAACCCGGAAAATAAGCTGCGATTAGCCCTAAACAGGTCAAACCAAAATCGTACATAGCACAACAAATAGGCAAAATCAGACTTTTTCCATTAAATAAACAGCCACATATACAATCTTACACATAAAATACTTGCCAAGAGAGTTTATATCTGGTTTAATGCGCACTCTTCCCCGATGGCCAGATAGCTCAGTCGGTAGAGCAACGGACTGAAAATCCGTGTGTCGGCAGTTCGATCCTGCCTCTGGCCACCATTAGTAACCGCTAAATGCGGTTATTTTTTTGTCTGTTAAAAGTATAAAAAGAAATCAGATAATCGCATAAAGTCTAAGATTTAAAATATAAAAAGAATTTTTCCATTTTAATGAAATTAGATTTATAAAAGTTGCTGATGCAATGAAATAACCATCAAATATTTCCCAAAATCAAACTACAATACTCTACCTACATAGTTATTCTGGAATCTGTAAAACAAATATTGTGAAATTTAAAATAAATTTTTAATTTATATCTGGAATAAAATATTTTTTAATTACCTGTCAGTTTGATGCAATTAAGGAATAAAAAAATGAAGAGCAAAGAACAATTAGAACCCATTGATTTTCTGTCTGAAGATAGTCATTCATATTCCATTTTTAAGATTGAAAAACAACTGAATGAGGCTAAAAACGAAAACGATAAAATTATTTATACCTGTGAGGCCATTGGGAAAGAAATAAAATCAGCACCAAAATTTATCTCGTTAGAGGCATTACTTAAAAAATATAATTCATTATATGGAAATAGCCATAAAACAAATAAAAAAATCAAAAAACTAGAATCTTTGCTAAAACCTACAATAAAACAGAATGAATTACTAACAAAAGAATTAAATGCAGCAAAGAGTAAAATTCAAAAACTGGAGGAACAAAAAGATAGTCCAGCACAGGCTGCAATCATTCATAATCTAACTCTTGACAATAAACAATTAGCACTACAAATTCAAAATTTACAGCTAGAATTAAGAACATTAAAAAGAACTAAACCTATTGTGGTAGAAAAAAATATTCGGGCTGAAAAAAAATTAAAGCGTCTGAATAATGCTTCTCTTGAATTAGAAAATGAGAAAAAAGAAGTTGCTAATACGCTCACAAGAAGAGCCAGCAAAGCTGGTAAAGCCAAAAAAAGCCCATACGAAAAAGTTGGTACCAAAGAAGCCATGAAAAAGTATTGGTTACAGGCAAAAGATGGTTTTATACAGCGAGGAGCAAAGCAAAAATTTATAGACGATATGCACGAAAAAGCGCTGACAAATATTTTACCTATGCCCAAAGATGCCAATTTAACCGACAAAACAATTAGAAACTGGATAAAAGATTTTGAGCAGGAAATGGGGAAATCATCAAGCTGATTCTGGAAATCAACACGCTATTTCAGGAAATCAGCATGCTGGTTCATTTAACTGATTCTTCGCGTTAATTAATCTTCTGCCTGTGTTTAACAGCCATAATAAAGGCAAGCAGTATGACAAATAAACCAGTAAAAGCAACTGTATTTTTCACAATCAAGGCTTTAGGTATAGATAGTACATGGGTCAAAACTATCTTAAATCATAAGTTTGATAAAGCACATTTTCTCAAACTTAGCCTGTTGCCTGTATCCAGCCAAGCATGGCTGGCAAATCAATATTACCGGCTGCATCCCTGTCTGATATCACCGCACAAGCTGTCAATAAATGCGGAGGGCAGATAATGAATAATACCTCTACTGCTGCTATTTCAGCCCAAAAACACAGTGATGCAGCCGCTCAGCCACTGCCAGACACCAGTTATGCCACTCAGCGCAGTTTTATCCTGCAATGTTTGCGTGAACAGCCGCATAGTACTTTGGAGCTGCGCGCATTGGGTATCTGTAGTCCGGCATCACGTATTAATGAATTACGCAATCAGGGCTATGTGATTGAGACGACGCGGCGGCATGAATATGATTCTGCCGGTGTGCTACACAGTATTGCTGTGTATACGCTGTTAGCCAATACCAACAGGCACGGCGCGATTAATTACGCTGAATAATCAGAATACCGCAATATGAGGAAGCGTTATACTATGTTTAATGCTTTCTCTATTGCCACTGTATTTCACAAACAGCTCCAT
The DNA here is from genome assembly GCF_013344965.1 of Snodgrassella sp. ESL0253. Taxonomy (NCBI): domain Bacteria; kingdom Pseudomonadati; phylum Pseudomonadota; class Betaproteobacteria; order Neisseriales; family Neisseriaceae; genus Snodgrassella; species Snodgrassella sp. ESL0253. The sequence goes on from NZ_JAAEDQ010000003.1 coordinate 77,141, forward strand.
AACTGGTTTTGACTGCAAAGCAGTTTCGATAATGTCGGAACTTTAATTCAGACAGGAATTACTGGTTGACTGCATCCGGCTATATCGAAAATCAACTCTTAAACTGCCGGATTGGGGAGATAGCAGCTTGTGTAAGCATCTGCTGGCTGGCGGCTGCAATGGATGTTTCTGATAAAAATTTTTTCTAATCATGCTGTTGCATATAAATGAAAATAATTATTATTATCTTTTAAAAATAGTTAAGCCTGTATAGAATGTTGTCTCTGGTGGATGGTAATCGGTTTCAGTCTATATTTTGGGAGAAAGCTTACATGCAATCTGATACTTCTGAATTACAGCAACAGCAGGTTTTTCAATCTGATGTGAATAATGTATCGGCACAGAATCTGCAAAGTGCGGTGATAGCGGCAGATGAGTTTCGTTTTCTGGAATATATCCAGCACAATCTGTTTGGTGGTGCTCTGGATAAAACGGCGCTGTTTTATGCTGGTGAGGCGATTAGTTATCCACAGGTGGGGCAGAATGTGGCCAGAATCATGCACGCTTTGCGACAAAAAGATTTACAGGCGGGCGCGGTGGTGGCGGTTTGTCTGCCCAAAAGTGCGCAGCATGTTTATGCTGTTTTAGCCTGTGCCCTGCTGGGCATTATCTGGCTACCGGTTGATATGGATGCACCTGAGGCCAGACGCGACTATTTGCTGTCTAACAGTAAGGTTGATGTGCTGATTGCTCAGGCACGGGTAGACGGCCGGCAATGTGTTTTGATTGATGAGGTGCTGGCGGCGCCACTGCCGCAGCAGCCTGAATGCTGCTATCGGCTGGACAGAAGTGCGGCTTATTATTTGTATACTTCTGGCAGTACGGGGACGCCGAAGTGTGTGGTGCTGAATAATCTGGCTACGGCCAATGTGCTCGGGCAGACGATTGGCAGATGGCATGTGCAGCAGGACGATGTACTGATGGCGGTTACGCCCTTTCACCATGATATGTCGGTATTTGATGTTTTTGCGGCGATGGCACTTGGCGCTTCGCTGGTGATTCCCACGCCGGCACAGGTTAAAGATGCGTGTGCATGGGCGCAATTGGTGGCTACTTATGGGATTACGCTTTGGGTAAGTGTGCCGGCAATTGTGGATATGCTATGCAGTGTGGCTCGGGTGGAACAGTTGCAATCGCTGCGTCTGGTAGCACAAGGCGGCGATTATATTAAGCCGGGGCTGATTCAGTATTTACGAGCGCATCTGCCACAGGCGCGTTTGTTTTCGCTGGGCGGCCCTACGGAAACCACTATCTGGAGTATCTGGCATGAAATCACTGCTGCAGATGTGGATGTGATTCCTTATGGCCGGGCTTTGCCACACAATCAATATTATATTCTGGATGAGCAGTTACAGCCGTGTGCGCTGGGTGAAGTCGGCCAGATGTATATGGCGGGGGTGAATTTATCCAATGGTTATTTGCTTGATGGGCAGTTGCTGACCGGCGATTTTGTGTCGCTGCAATGCGATGCGGGAAAAACTGCTTTGCGCATGAGTGATTTGGGCTATGTGCGTGCGGATGGGAATATTATTTTTGCGGGGCGTACTGAGGGTTATCTGAAAATCAAGGGGGTGCGGATTTCAGCCGCGGAGGTGGAAGCGGTGCTGGCTAAATCCGGCTGTTTACAGGATTGTGTGGTGGTGTGCTGTACCCATCCGGTTACTTCTATGCATGAGCTGGTGGCGGTGTATACGCTGCCACAGGGCGAGCAACAGGTGGATATTGGTGCATTAAAGGAAAGCTTAATGGCCAGTCTGCCCAAGTCGCATATTCCCACCAGATGGCTAGCTATTGAGGAGATTCCGCTCACGCGTAATGTGAAAGTAGACAGGAAGCTGGTGCAGCAGATGGCGCAGGAGCGTCTGTATCAGGCTGCGGCCGCAGCGGGGCAAAATCAGGCGGTGGCAGATGATGTTGTGGCTATTTTTCGTGACTGCCGCCCGCAACAGGCAGACGATGCAGGTGATATTTTTGTGCACACTGAGATTCTGACCATCGGTATGCGCCTGAAACAGTTGATGCGGGTAGCCAAGCGGATTGCTGAACAGTTTGATGTGCAGTTAGATGCGCCGGCGCTGGTGCGTTGTAAAACGGTGCAGGATGTGGTGCAGCAGGTGCAGCAGAAGATGCTGAATTAGGTTTGATAGTGCTGGCGCAAATCAAGTACTTAATTTTGGTTTTAAGTACTTGATTTGTTTTACGCGGGAATTTTTACTGGCTGGCACTTGGTGCTGATATCTGTACAGCCAGTTCACTTAATAGCTGCTTCACTTCACGGGCGATGCGCTCAACCACCGCGGTTGGATAGCGGTGTGCCTGATAGGTAATAATCATGCTCAGGTTATGCTGGTTATCAATCTGGTTTTCCATGATTTCAAAGTGCAGCCCAAACATGGATTCGTTGCGCTCGGGTAGTATCTGCCGGTAAGGGATGACGCCTTGCGGGGTGCTGAGCTGGCCGTTGAGGGCGTTGTTGGTATGGATATGGATGTAAACATCAAACATCAGGCCTTGGTTGGCGGGGATGCCGATTGCCTGCTGGATGTGGTTAATCGGGATATCGGCATAGGCCATGGATTCGTTGATTTGTTCGCTGGTATCGGCCAGTAATGAAGCGAAAGATTGCTGCGGGCTGAATTGGATGCGGTGCGCCACCATGGTGGTGAAGTAGCCGACGGTATCGAAATAATTGGGATCGGTACGGCCTGAAGCGGAGGTGCCAATCACGATTTCTTGCAAGTTGCCCTCTTTTTGCAATACGGTGGCAATGGCGGTGTAAAATACGCTGAATATGGAGGTGTAATGTGCTTTGGCAAAGGCGGAAATGTTGTGATGAAAGGCTGAATCAAAGTTAATTTGCAGCCATGCTACCTGTGGGGTGGTATTTTCTGCTGGCGGGGCGGCTGGATTTAGGGTTAAGCCGGTTACTGCGCCTTGCAGCCGGCTGCGCCAGTAGTCCAGATGTTGCTGGTTAATGCCGTTTTGCTGTTGCCTGCGGGCAAATTCGTGAATGCTGGGTACGCTGTTCGGCCATTCTGGTGCTTTTTCTTGCAGCCGCGCCGCATAGGCACGATTTAAATCGGCCATGATGGTATTTAAAGACCATTCATCTATTACCATGTGATGCACCAGAAACGATAAAACGGTGTGGCCGCTGGCGGCTTTGAACAGGCGGATTCTGAGCGGCAGTTCACGGGTAAGATCAAATTTGTAGGCGGCCTCAGTGGCTAAAGTAGCACCTTTGCTGTCGCTACTCGGCCAGAACCATTGATAGTGTTTCAGTTCGGTAACGGGAACGGTGTATTGCAGGGTTTGCTGCTGTGCGGTTTTAAACAGGGTGCGCAGGCCGGCATGGCGGATGATTAAATCATTAAATGCCTGTTGTAATGCTGCTTCATTAACCGGCTGCTGAAATTCAATGGCAAAGGGTAAATTGTAGATGGGGCTGAAATCAAAGGCGCTGTAAGCCTGCCATAAAAAATCCTGTGCCAGTGTTAGGGGTGCCTGCTGCGCAGGCGGTGCTTGAACTGCGGCGGCTACCGGCTGTGTCTGCCGGGCAATAGTGGCCAGTGCACGGGCTGTGGGTGATTTAAAGAAATCATTGAAGTTGAGTTTAATGCCATAGTTGTTCTGTAAGTTGCCAATCACGCGGGTGGCCAGCAGTGAATGGCCGCCAAAATCAAAAAAGTCATCGTCTAGAGTCATGTCTGGTTCGGCCAGTGTGTTTCTGAACTCGGCCAGTATGATGCCGGCCAGTGCTGCTGTGTTGTTATCCTGTGTCTGCTGTGCTGTTGGCGGGTTTAAGCTGCTTAAATCTATGGGGATGAGTTCGAGCCGCTGCTGTGAGCCGCTGAGATTGGTGTAGCTGCTCTGAATTGCTTCGATTATTTCTGCCAGTGTGTATTGTTGCGCCAGCACCGGATGCAGGCGTAAGGCCAGTATGATGCTGTTTTCTGTGCTGATTACGTTTGCCAGAAAAGGCGGGGTGGTTTCCGGCTGCCAGTGTTGCTGAGCCAGTATGGATAATAATTCAGTAACCTGCCCTTGCGGTGCTTGCTCATTCTGCACACAGGCTGTCCAGTCTGCCTCAGGGTATTTGTATAAATCGCCATCTTCGGTAAATTCATAGCGGGTATTCAAATCCATATGCATTTGCAGCAGGCTGTGGATGCTTTTATGTAGTATGGCTGAATCAGGCTGTGGATTCATCTGCCATGCTGCGAGCTGATATTTGACTTGTTCTGGTTCCTGCAATTGTTGCATCCAGATATATTCTTCATGCTCACTGGCTAAAGATGGTGCTGTTGCTGCATCTGTGTTTGACATGTTTTTTAATCCTATCTTGTCCTGTTGAAGACGAATAAGTAGCTGTTAATGAATGCCTGGGTGTTGATGAAACACGAGGAACGATGAATTTTTATTAACAATCGGAGGGATATGGGCTGTTTTCCGGCTACTGCGCCTGAGCATTTTTATTATTTAATGTTACTTTACACTTTGTTTTAAAATATAATACAATTGATTCTCATTTTCATCAATAATAATTGTTCTTAATTTTATTAAATATTTTTGCTCATGCTGATGAAATCGGTATGGGGATGGCATGGATATACAGAGCATACTTATGAGGAGAAGCAATGCGAGGTATGTATCAGCATATGCAGGAGCTAAAGTTATGTTGCTGGCTCCGGTTGTTTCTGGCTGAAGATTTATTGTTGCTGGCATTAATCTGCTGCGCCAATGCTAAGGTGTATCGCTGATGTATCGCGATATGATATTTGCATTTATTATTTTATGCATATTATCTTTGCTGGTGGGCACTGATCCGATTTCATGGACGGGCTTGCTGGCGGGTTCGGATGCCGACTGGCTCACTTTAAAAGCCAGCCGCTTGCCGCGCCTGCTGGCGATTATTCTTACCGGCATGGGGCTTTCTATTGGCGGGGTGATTCTGCAACATATTGTGCGCAATAAGTTTGTGGAGCCGGAAACCGCCGGCGGGCTGGATGCAGCCAAGCTGGGGGTGCTGGTGTCGCTGGTGCTGCTGCCATCGGCGGGTGTGTTAAGCAAGATGCTGGCCGCGCTGGTGTTCTGCTTTGTGGCTGGGCTGATTTATCTTCTGATTATTGCCAGAATCCGCTATCAGCAAATCGTGCTGATTCCGGTGATTGGTCTGATGTATGGCTGTGTATTAAGTGCCGGCGCTGAATTTTATGCTTATAAAAATAATCTTTTGCAAAATGTTCAGGGCTGGCTGCTGGGTGATTTTTCGCGCGTGGTACAGGGGCATTATGAATTGCTGTATGTGCTTGTGCCGGTGATTGTGCTCAGTTATGTGTTTGCACAGCGTTTTACGGTGGTGGGCATGGGGCAGGAAGTGGCTACCAGTCTGGGGGTGAGCTATAAAAGTACGGTGGCGCTGGGGTTGATGCTGGTGTCGGTTACGGTGGCGGCAACGGTGATTACGGTGGGCTCGATTCCTTTTATCGGGCTGGTGATTCCGAATCTGGTGGCGCTTAGATATGGTGAACATTTAGCCAAAACTTTACCTTTGGTGGCTTTGGCCGGGGCGTGTCTGCTGCTGCTGTGTGATGTTAGCGGCCGTTTGATTATTTATCCCTTTGAGGTGCCTGTTGGTCTGACTGCCGGTGCTGTTGGCGGCATTGTTTTTCTGCTGCTGATTTTACGGGGGCTTCGCTAATGAATCGCAGATTCTGGCTGCTTTGCGGCGCTATTCTTGCTCTGGCTGTGTTTTTTATGCTGTTTGATTCCGGCCTTGATATGGAATATGTGCTGCCCAGACGTCTGTTACGGCTGGCCACTATTCTGCTGGCCGGTATGTGTATTGCGGTGTCGTCTGTGGTGTTTCAGACATTAGTTACCAACCGCATTTTAACGCCGGCAATGATGGGCTATGAGGCGGTTTATCTGTTCTGGCAAGTGCTGCTGTTGTTCTTTCTGGGACAAAGTGGTCTGGGCTTGCTGGGGCTTAATGGCAATTTCTTTGCCTCTGTAGGATTAATGCTGCTGTATTCGTGGATGATTCACCATTTTTTGCTGCCACGCGCGCGCAACAATCTGTGGCTGTTGTTGCTATTCGGGCTGGTATTGACGATGGTAATCACCACTTTTACTCAGTTTATTCAGCTCAAAATCAGCCCGGGGGAATTTTCGGTGTTTCAGGGCATTAATTATGCTTCTTTTAATCATTCGGAAACGCAGACGCTGGTCTATGCCGCTATAGCCATGCTGGCGGTGGGCTGGGTGGGCTATCCGTATCTGGCCACGCTGGATGTGATGGCTCTGGGAGAAGAGCAGGCTATTTCGCTAGGGGTGGATTATGCGCGCTATGTACGCTGGGGGTTTGGTTTGATTGCGGTGCTGGTGGCGGTTTCCACCAGTCTGGTGGGGCCTACGGCATTTATGGGGGTATTTATTGCCAATATGGCTTATGCCTTTGCCGGCCATTTTCAGCATAAACGGATTCTGTTATTTGCCGGTGCGGTGGCAGTTGCGGTGTTTCTGATGGCGCAGATTCTGGTGGAACATGTGTTTAATTATAAGACTACGGTGAGTATTTTAATCAATCTGATTTGTGGGATGTATTTTCTGCTGCTTATTGTCCGTCATCGAGGAATGGCATGATTGATATACAGAATGTTTGCAAAATTTATGGCCATAAGCAGGTGCTGAATAATATTAATCTGGCACTGCCGCTGCATCAGGTGACGGCGCTGATTGGCCCCAATGGCGCGGGTAAGTCCACTTTGTTGATGATACTGGCGCGGTTACTGGCGCCTACTTCGGGCAGTATTCTGTTGGATAAGCAGGATATTGGCCGTATCCGCATTGCTGATTATGCCCGTCTGGTGGCTACGCTGCGGCAATCGCCCTGTTTCGGCCTGCGTCTGACGGTAAGGGAGCTGGTGTCCTTCGGCCGTTTTCCGTACGGGCATGGGTTGTTGTCGGCTAAAGACCATCATGTGATAGATGAGGCGCTAGATTTTCTGGGTTTAAGTACGCTGTGTGATGTGTATCTTGATGAGTTAAGCGGCGGGCAGCGACAAATGGCTTTTCTGGCCATGACTATTGCGCAGGAAACACGGATTCTGCTGCTGGATGAGCCTTTAAATAATCTGGATATGAAGCATGCGGTACAAATCATGGTGGCTGTCCGCCGTTTGTGTGAGGAGCAGCGGAAAACGGTGATTATGGTGGTACATGATATTAATTTTACGGCCAATTATGCAGATTATATTGTGGCCTTAAAACAGGGACAGGTAAGTTTCAGTGGCGCTACGCGCGAGGTGATTACTGAAGAGCACCTGAGTGAGCTGTATGGGCTGGATTTTGAAATCAGCCACAATAGGCATGGTTATGTCTGTCAGTATTTTCATTCGTTGAAAGGTGAAACATGAACGGGAAATTCAAGCAATGCGCTGCCAGTCTGCTGGGGCTGATGGCTGTGGTGACGATGGTCACTATGTCTGGCTGCGATAAAAAATCGGCAGCAGCAACTGCCAGCCCAGTGGTGCAAAAGCGCGCGCAGCCGCTGCTTATCCAGCATCAGCTGGGTACGACCACAATTACTGATGTACCGCAGCGTGTGGCGGTAATGGACATGAATGAAGCGGATTTTCTGGATCAGTTAAATGTGCCGTTTGCTGGTATGCCTAAAGATTTTATCCCGCATTTTCTGGATAAATACCAGCAAAATCATGCTGACATTGCCGATCTGGGCGGTATTGTGCAGCCGAATATGGAGCGTATCCATACGCTGAAGCCCGACCTGATTCTGATGACGCCGATTCAGAAAGACCATTATCAGGAGCTGACGCAGATAGCGCCCACGCTTTATTATGAAATCAATTTTAATAACAGTGAGCACGGGCATCTGGCCACGATTAAAAATCACCTGCTGACGCTGGGGAAAATTTTTAACCGTGAAGATTTGGCGCGCAGCAAGGTAGCCGAACTGGATGCGGAAGTGAACAAGGTGCGCGCCATCACTAAAGAGCGGCCGGAAAAGGCACTGGTGGTGCTGTATAACAATGGTGCTTTCAGTAATTACGGGGTGGATTCGCGTTATGGTTTTATTTTCAGTGATCTGGGGGTAAAGCCGGCCAGTGATGATGCCAGTACGAGCTTGCACGGGCAGCCGATTTCCAGTGAATTCATCAAACGCGCCGACCCAGACATTCTTTACATTATCGACCGCACATCGGTTATGCAACATCAGCCAGTTATCACTGCTGCTCAGGTAACCAATCCATTACTGCGCGCCACGAAGGCATGGAAAAATAACCGGGTGATTTTTGTGGATGCTGATGCCTGGTACACCACCGGCGCCAGCCCTACTTCGATGTACCTGCTGATGCAGGATGTGATGAAAGGCTATCAGTAATCACATTTCAATCACTACAGAATAACAATAAGTAGCATCAGTGAATTCAATCCTGCCAATAAACTTTTAATTGTGTTGCATGAATTTGGTTAACAAGGAGACATTTATGGGTAAACACAAGTATCACCAGAGGCAGGATGACCTGCACCCGGTTAGAAACCGGGGCAGCAGTGCCCTGAATCCTGTCGCCTCTGCGCCTAAAGTGCTGCTACTGAGTCTGGCCAGTGCCATGCTGGTTTATACGCCGGCAGGGTATGCCAGACCGGTGGATGATAAAGCCAGACCGGCAGTTAAGAAAGCAGCAGACCCAAGTGCACAATCTGCTGGTGAGGCCAAGCTGGCTGAGGTGGTGGTAGAGGCCAATCAGGGTACTACTTACACCGGGGGCTTTGTGGACAGAAACAGCCGCATCGGTTTTCTTGGTAATAAAAATGCTATGGAAACGCCGTTTAGTACGGTTAGTTATACCGACAAGTTTGTCGAGGATACTCAGGCCAGAAATGTAACTGATGTGATTGCCGCTACTGACCCTGCGGTGTTTACTAATGGTGCTATTGGCGGCTGGAGTGAGAATTACTATATCCGTGGCTTTCAGTCCAGTACCAATGATATGTCGATGAATGGTTTATTTGGTATCGCTCCCTACTACAGGACTGCGCCAGCGATGTTTTCGCGCATTGAGGTGCTGAAAGGGCCTTCAGCGCTGCTGAATGGGATGCCGCCTGCCGGCTCTGTGGCCGGTACGGTTAATCTGGTGCCCAAGCGTGCCGGTAATGAACCACTGCTGCGGGTAACGCCTAGCTATATGTCGGATTCACAATGGGGCGGTGCGATTGATGCCAGCCGCCGCTTCGGGCAGGACAAGCAATTCGGGATTCGGGTTAACGGGGTGTATCAGGATGGTACCGGCTCGGTAAGAAAGCAAAATCTGAAAACTCAGCTCGGCTCGGTGGGGATGGACTGGCGCGGCTACCGAACACGTGTTTCCGCCGATTTTTACATGGCTAATGACAAGGTAGATGGTGTAGTGCGTGGTATCAATCTGGGTAAAAACATGAAAGTGCCCTCCCCGCCCAACCCGAAAACTTTAATCAATCCGGACTGGTCTTATGTCAGTAATAAAGACCGTGGCGCGATGATGCGGGGTGAATATGATATTAGCGACAATATCACTGCCTATGCCGCTTTCGGACGCAGTAAAACCAATTACAAATACAATGGTGCTACCTCGGCCAATTTGCTGGACAACCAAGGCACCATACAGACGGTGATGGCGCAACTGGCATTTGATGTGGATAAGAAATCGGCTGATGTAGGATTGCGGGGGCAGTTTGATACGGGCCCGGTTAATCATCAATGGGTAATCAATACTACCTACTACAAGCATAATCAGCATGATTATGGGGTGAGAAGTATTCCCTCGGCCACATGGATAACCAATATGTATCATCCGGTATGGGGTAAATCAGTACCGTTTGATGTTCCGCCGATTTCTAGAAGCTCGCTGCAACTTAAAAGCTATGGGATAGCGGATATGCTGTCGTTGATGCAGGACAGGCTGCAACTGACTTTAGGTCTGCGCTATCAGGAAGTGAAAAGTGATAATCTGAGCCTGATGGGCAAGCCGGTTTTAACTGCTTATAAAAAACATGCCTTAACGCCGGGTGCGGCGATTTTGTTTAAAGCCACGGAACATATGTCACTTTATGGCAATTATATTCAGGGCTTAACCAAAGGCGATTCGGCTCCCATTACTGCGGCCAATTACCCCACCGTGTTTGCGCCGTATAAAACCAAGCAAACCGAGCTGGGCATCAAATGGGATTATGGCACGCTGTCGCAATCATTAAGTGTGTTTAGCATTAAAAAACCCAGCAGTTATACCGATGTAGCCACCAATATGTTTACTTCCGGCGGTGAGCAGCGCAATCGTGGCATTGAGTGGAGTTTTATTGCCTCGCCGCTTGAAACAGTACGCCTGATGGGTGGTGCCAGCTACATTAAGCCGGAGCTGACCAAGCTGGCCAAGCATGGCAATGAGGGTAATATCGCTACCGGTGTGGCTAAAGTTCAGGGTAAGCTGGGTGCTGAGTGGGATATTGCTGCCGCTGCCGGTATGGTTACTCTGTCTGCCCATGCCACGGCCGTATCCAAGCAATACCTGAATCAGGAAAACAGTTTATCTGTACCCGGCCATACTGTATTTGATATTGGTGCCCGTTATAACGCCAAAGTGTCCGGCCATCCGTTCACGCTGCGGGCAGAGGTTAAGAATGTCACCAACAAAAGCTATTGGGGTATGCCACGTCTGTCCAATCTGTCTTTAGGCGCACCACGGACTTTCCTGCTGTCTGGTTCCTATGATTTCTGATGCATAATCAGCTATTAAAAAATCGCCTGCTGGCGATTTTTTAATAGCTGCGGGATTACTGCGGTAAGCCATACCGCTGAAATGCAGAGTATTCCGGTACCTGATAATGCTGTTTACCCAGCAACTGATTGATAATCACCCCATTTCTGGTGGCGCCCATGCCTAAATCCGGTGAACCGACGCCCTGCTTGGCAATTTCAGCATTCTGGATAAAAATCCGCCCTTTGCCGCCATCACAGCGCACAGCCGTAAAGTCTTCATTAATCAGATAATCATGCTGGTCGTCGGTTTGCAGCACTGTGTCTTTGAGCGCTTCAAACCAGTCTGGCCATTGATGGTGATAGCCGGTAGCAGCAACAATCGCATCGGTTTGAATGGTTTGTTGCTGATTAAGCTGGGTATGCAGGCAGGTCATGTTGATAACGCCGGATGGCCGTACCTCTACCGCTTGCACATCACAATTGGAAAACAGCGTCAGGCCGGCTGGGGCACCGGCGATGGTGCGTTCGTACAGCAAGTCATAAATATCGCCGATAGTAGCAAAGCTGATGCCTTTATACAGTTGCCCCTGACTGGCACTGATTTCCCGCCGTTTCTGCGCCGGCAGCGTCTGGAAATATTGCATATACACCGGCGTAAAACACTCCTGCCCCAGTTTGGAAAATTCCATCGGATGAAAGCCGGCCGAACGGGTAATCCAGCGAATGGACGCACCGGCTTTGATTTGTTCTGGCTGCAAGGCACGGTAAAGCGTCAGCACACATTCAGCAGCACTCTGCCCTGCGCCGACTACGGTAACCTGCCTGCACTGCTGCAACTGCTCCTGCATATGGGTGAATTGGGCAGAATGCTGAATCAGCGGATGACTGGTATTTTTCAGCCATTCAGGCTGATAGGGTTGGGTGCCAATACCAATCGCAATATCCCGACTGCAATACACCTGTTTTTCACCACCGGCAGATTCACTTTCAATAATAAATTTTTCCTGCTGGCAATCGTAGCTTACCGCCGTGACGCAGGCATCGAAATGGCAGGACGGCAACCGGCTGACAGCCCAGCGACAATAATCATCATATTCCTGACGTGGTATCAGGAAACGGTCGTAGTAGCAAAACTGGTACAGGCGCTGATGCTGGTGCAGGTAATTAAGATAGCTGAGGGGATGGCATGGATTGGCCATGGTAACCAGATCGGCCAGAAACGGCACTTGCAGGGTGGTGCCGGGTAATAACAAACCCGCGTGCCAGTGAAAGGTGGGCGCTTTATCCAGAAACACTGCATTGACTTCCGGATGGCTCGACAATAATGCGGCCAGCCCCAGATTAAAGGGCCCAATCCCAACACCGGCCAAATCAGTTTGTTTCATATCCATGTTTATTTTATCCCTAGGTTCAAATAGTTAAATATTGAATTATTTACAGCGGGTAATATTTTTTATGCCGAAGCCATGACGGATTGAAGCAGATGCACCACTTCCTCTATATTGCAACAGCCAATCAACTGGCGCGGGTTTAGCGCCAGCCTGAAAATCTGGTTAATCTGGCCGGTGATTTCTTTTACGTGCGCAGGACGCAGACCCAACTGGCTAAACGGCTGCGAGGTTGTGATAGCCATTGCCGCTTCGATATGCAGCACCTTGCGGTAAATAAGCATTAATTGCTGTCGCTGCCACGCTGCCGCAGTAGCAGGCTGCGTATCAGGATTTAGTGCCGCAGCGGATAGTGCCTGTGGCAGCACTGAATCAATATTATCCAGTCCGCTATCAGCCACCTGCTGACATACATTAACCAGTGCTACCAAAAAATCGCGGATAATGGCATCACTGATGGCCGCCTGAGCATAGTCAACGTTAAACAGCAAAGCACCATCACTTCCGAGCATAAAACGGATATCGATTGCTACCTGCGGTGTCTGGGTAAGGCCGCTTACATAGTGAACCGGGCTGTCTGGTGGCAGGGTTGGCCACGATAGCCCATTGGTAATAACCACCGGTAAAACCGGTGCTTGGCCATGCTGTTCAAACAGCATGCGCGCCAGCTCAACACCGGAAAAGGCTAAATGCTGCAATCCTTCCAGCGTATCGGCCTGTAATTTTCTGGCCTGCTCGATAAATGCCGCTGTCGATGGCCATGTGGCAACGATAAAAGTAGACTGATTGGATAATTCGCCCTCATACAGCGGTAACACCGGTACAGCCACAGACAATAGCGCCGGTATCTGCTGCCAGCGATTCAACACCGCCAGAATCAGCGCCATCAATAAGGAATTTTTAAACAGTCCCTGCTGTGAACCCAGACGACATAATGTCTGAAATGTATGTCTGGGCAGCACCGCACTTTGGCGGCTATAGCTGGAAGTCATCAGGGTGGCCAGCGGCTGTTTCCACGGCAGTTGCGGTATGGAGGTAATCGCTTGCAGCCGCTGCTGCCAGTAGGCAGCAGCCAAGTCATAACGCCGGCTATCCTGCTGCCTGCTTTGAGGCTGAGATGATGCCGCTATCAGTGGTGTAGCAGTGAATAATTCACACATCAGCGCCGCAATTGCGCGCCCATCCAGAATCAGCGCATCAAAACGGGCAAACAGCACAAACTGTTGCGGCGTTAATTGAAACAGGGTGATGTCCCAAGGCGATTCCTGCAAATCAAACAGTGCCTGCTGATAATGCTGCCGCAAAGTAGCAATTTTTTCTGCGGCTAGTGCGGGCTCTTCGCCACACAGATTGATTTCAGTTAAATTAATGATTGCCTGTGGGTTTACCCACTGCACACAGCGTCTGGCATCAATACAGGTTCTCAAACTGGCATGATGCTGCACCATATCGGCCAGTCGCTGCCGGAATACTGGCAAATCGAGTGTTCCGGCATACTCGCGAAACTCCTGCATGGCCACACCACCCAGAGCAAATGCGGTGCTGCGGCCTGATAAATAGGCCTTTTGCAGCGCATTCAGCGGTGTGGTTCCATCGTCAGAGACGGTGAGATTCAAGTGCTGGCTCAATGCCTGTAGCGGCTGGGTAAAGCACTCCGGCTGAGCAATAAGTGCATTTATCAGCGCAAGACAGCGTTCAAACAGCCCGTTTACCCATGTTTGCGGCAATGCATCCAGACGGATATCCCAGTTGATCAGTAAATGATTGTTCAACTGCACAAACTGTGCATCCAAAGCCACCTGCGGCCCTTGAGAAATACACCAGTCCATGCTGCCAAAATATTCATGCACCCGTGATGAAAATAAATTTTTTTCCGGCAAATCCAGCGCAGCGGTAAAAACAACCGGTGCCATCTGCGGCGTAGCATGATGGCGTGACAAATGCCGCATCACATTCACGCCACTGAACTGCCGATAATCCAGACAGTGCCGCCATTCTGCTGCCACACGCTGGCAAAACGCATGCAGACTGGGCGCCTCCGCCATATCAATATTTAACAGCACCATATCAGCAAAATCACCGATGGTTTTATCAATATCGGGCAGAAGCGGCTCTCGCCGGAAAAACGGTACGTTGAGCCGGTAAGCTGCATCATGGGTTACTTTGCCCAGACTGTAGGCAAACAGCCCCAGCATCAGGGCAGAAAAAGTAAGCCGGTGCTGACGGGCAAGCTGGCGCAACTGCTGCGTCTGCCCGGCGTTAAGCGTGGCACTCAGGCGCGCGCTTTGCGCCGCAGCCGTGGCGGAATGGTTTAAAGGCAGAGCAGGAGCGGGAGCAATCGCTGCTATGCGTGCCTGCCACCACTGGCGTGCACGTTGCTGTTGTTGCTGTTCATACTTATCCTGCTGCATGGTGCTGCGCCATGCATAGAAAGACGGCGGTGGTGGCAAAAACACGTTACTGTCTGCATAAAACTGTGCCAAATCTTCCATCAGGATACGAAAGCTGGAAGGGTCAACCGCAATCATATCGGCATCAATATGCAAGCGAAAAGCCTGATTATCCAGAAGACTGATGGAAAAACGCACAGTTTGCCCCTCTTCCAGTTTCAACTGCTGATGCGTCCATTGCTGACGTTTCTGTTCAAGTTTCTGTTGCTGCTGCGCTTCAGACAAATGGAGAAAATCATCTATTTCCAGCACATCCGGCGGCAAGGTATTGCTGATACTTACTTCACCCTCCGCACTCAGTTGCAGGCGTAACAGTTCATGACGCCGGTACAGACACGCGATTGCCAGCCTGAGCCTGGCTACATCAATATGCCTGCCATTGAATTCTGTATACAGATGCGCAGCCACACCACCGAGCATTGCACTATGCGCACGCCCAAACCAACATGCCGACTGCATTGAAGTAAGTTCACCCATTATTTCATTACTCTGTTGACAAATTTACGGTTTTTGACGATGATACATGTAAATGAAAATGATTACCAGTTTCATTATTTAGAAAAAACAGATAACCCGTTAATGAGCGCCACTGAACAGACAGACACAAAAATGATGTTGCAGCTTCAGTTTTGTCTATAAGTCAACATTACTTGTCTGATTCAGCCGGTTTAGCCGACAAAGGCTGAAGAGATGATTACCTATACACGCTGGCCAGAAGATTTAGCCCGCCAATACCGTCAAAAAGGTTACTGGCTGGATCTGCCGTTAACCCGTGTCCTCACAGACACAGCCAAACGGTTACCGCAGTCAACTGCCATCATCTGCGGAGAGCGACACATCAGTTATCAGGCGCTGAATCAGTTTTCCGACAATCTGGCCGCTAGACTGGCAGCACAAGGCCTTGGCATAGGTGATACGGCACTGGTACAGCTACCGAATAGCGCCGAATTCTATATTGTATTTTTTGCCCTGCTGAAAGCCGGTATCGTGCCGCTGAATGCCTTGTACAACCATCGCCAGCATGAACTAACCAGCTTTTTCAGCCAGATTAAACCGCGGCTGCTGATTGCATCACGCAGCCATGAAGTATTCATGCACAATGATTTTCTCAATCAGCTCACCAGCCAGCAACTGGCTCCCGCCCTCACCCTGATGCTGAATGCTGGCAGCGGTGACAGAAATTTAAGCGACTGGTACACCAGCCCCCCTGCCACTGACAGCAATTATGCTGCCACCCGCGCGGATGAAGTGGCCTTTTTCCAGCTTTCCGGTGGCAGCACCGGCACACCGAAACTGATTCCGCGCACCCATAATGATTATGATTACAGCGTGCGTGCCAGTGCCGAAATCTGTGGTTTGAATCAACACACGCGTTTATTGTGCGCCATGCCGGCACCGCATAACTATATGCTGAGCTCGCCCGGTGCACTGGGTGTATTTCACGCCGGCGGCTGTGTGGTCATGGCCGCCAGCCCGGAACCATCAAGCTGCTTTGCCCTGATTGAACAACATCAGCTTACCATGGCCTCACTCGTACCCAGCGCGGTAGCGATGTGGATGCAGCAGCCAGCGGAACAACTGGCCAAAATCCGCTCATTACAGCTAATACAGGTAGGCGGTGCCAGTTTTCCGGAATCCATGGCACGACAGGTGTTAAATGTTTTTGGCTGCCAGTTGCAGCAGGTATTTGGCATGGCTGAAGGACTGGTGAACTATACGCGGCTGGACGACAGCGAAGAAGTGATTATCACCACTCAGGGACGCCCCATCAGCCCGGATGATGAAGTACGGGTAGTAGACGAAAACGGCCGCGATGTGCCTGACGGAGAAACAGGCATGCTGAAAACGCGCGGGCCCTATACTTTCCGTGGCTATTATCAAAGCCCGGAACACAATGCACAGGCTTTTGATACAGAAGGTTTTTATTACTCGGGTGATTTGGTGCAGCGCAACAGCAGCGGCTACCTGAAAGTAGTCGGGCGCATCAAAGACCAGATTAACCGTGGCGGAGAAAAAATTGCCGCCGAAGAAATTGAAAAACTGATTATTACCCATCCCGATGTCACTGCGGCTGCTCTGGTAGCCATCAGTGATGAACGCTTTGGCGAAAAAAGCTGTGCCTTTATCGTGTCACAGAACCAGCACTTGACCGCGCTCAGCCTGAAACGCCATCTGCTCAATCTAGGCATTGCCCATTACAAACTGCCTGATCAGGTTTGCATCGTTGACAGCTTGCCCCTCACCGCCGTAGGCAAAACCGATAAAAAACGTCTGCGTGAAACCTTACAGCAAAGCCCGGCCTGAAATATTCATCATCACCGTGAGAAAAAGAGAAACAGCATGACTATCAAACAAATTACCGATTACCCGATGCCCACACCGGCACAGCTACCACCAAATAAAACCGCATGGGAAGCCGATACCGCACGTGCCGTATTGTTAATCCATGACATGCAAAATTATTTTCTGAATTTCTATCAGCCCGACAGCCCATTAATCCAAACCCTGATTCAGAATTTGCAGGCACTGCGCAACTGGGCGGCACAGCATCAGATTCCGGTGGTATATACCGCGCAGCCGCATCAGCAAAATCCCCAGCAGCGCGCCCTACTGAATGATATGTGGGGTTTAGGTATTACTACTGCGCCGGTTGAAGAACAGAAAATTGTTGCGGCACTGACACCCCGGCCGGAAGACACCGTGCTGACCAAATGGCGCTATAGCGCTTTCCAGCGTACAGATTTACGCACACACATGCACAACTGGCAACGCGATCAACTGATTATTGGCGGCGTCTATGCGCATATCGGCTGCATGGTCACCGCCGCAGAAGCATTTATGCAGGATATACAGGCTTTTTTCGTTGCTGATGCACTGGCTGATTTTTCTGCGCAGCAGCACCAGAACGCCTTAGATTATGTTGCCGGCTGCTGCGGACAAGTCACCACCACAACGGCATTAATGCCAGCAACAAATGCCCTGACCCGCTCATGGCTGACACAGAAAATCCAGACCCTGCTGGAAATGCCGGCAGAACCCATAGACCCCGAAGAAAACCTGATTCTGTACGGACTGGATTCTCTGCGCATCATGCAGTTTGCGGCAGAACTGCAACAACGTGACATCACTATCGGCTTCGAGGCATTAGGGCAGCAACCGTCCCTCAATAACTGGTGGCGCCTGATTGAGGCACAGCAGACGGCCAGCGTAGCCTGATAAACAGCAGCAATGGATGCCTAACCTTGGTTAACAGCCCCAGAGAAACAAAACATGAGTGATTTAAACATCTCCGGCCACAACCACAATACCCGGCCAAATCTTTCGCGTCAGTGGCGTGCGGCCTTACCCGGACTGGCAGGTGGCACACTGGCTGCGGTGGTTGCTGGCATCGCCATGCTGGCCGCACTATGGTTTGTAGTTAAATTTATCGGCCACAGCACCTGGCACTGGCTGGGGTATGCACTGCTGTGCTGGCTTTTGGCCGCTGTGTTTACCGCATGGTCGGCGTGGCTGGCGCATCAGGCAGAAAGCCGCTTTGCAGCCACATTGCGCCGCTGCGTGGCGCAGCATTTAATCCGCCTGCCCATGAATACACTGGCCAGACAGAATGAGCAGACACTGAAACAACTGCTAACCGACGACATCAGCAACCTGCACCATATGCTGGCACACTTACCCGCAGAAATAGCCGTTTTCACCGTAATCCCGCTGTTATCCATCGGCATACTGATTTATTTTATTGGTCTGGCAACACTATGGGTGTTACTGCCCGGTTTCATTGCCTCCCTGTATTATCTCGTTATCATGCCGTACATGACCCGGCGCGATGGTACGGCACGCATGCAGGTGATGCTGGACATCATCAACAAAGCCGATGAGTATGTGCGTGGCATTCCGGTATATCGCATATATGGCCAGCATTCCAGTGCGCTCACTGCTTATACACAGGCCACCGATCGGTTTACCCGCGATATGGTGCACTGGGTAGCCAAAGTGGCCACCCCGGCATCCATTGCCGTAGCTCTGTTACAGGCAGTGGCCACCTTCGCCATTGCCTATTGGGTAAGCCATGCCTATGGCACCACCACACTGGCTGCCACCCTGTTATTCAGTCTGGCCATTGTCACACCAACTTTACGTCTGGGTCATGGAATCGACTACATCAGAGCCGGACGCGCTGCGGCCAAACGTCTGGCCGAATTTTTACAAGAGCCCCTGCTGCCTGCCGGCTACATCCGGCAAATTCAACATCCCCCCACCCTCACCATTCACAACGCCAGCCTGCTACAGGAAGAACGGCCAGTTTGGCATCAACTCAGCTTTACCTTTCCCGCCGGCGCCCTTACCGCCATCACCGGCGCCAGTGGCGCCGGTAAAACCACCTTATTAAATGCCCTTGCCGGACTGGTGTCCCTAACATCGGGTGATATTGAGCTAGGCCAGACCGAAGTAGCTGCTCTGCATGAAGACACACGTCAGCAACTGATTCTACTTATTCCACAAGGCTACGATGTTCTCAACAGCAGCGTGCGCAGCAATCTGGCGCTTACAGCGCCTGAAGCCAGCGACGAGGCCATGCAGCAGGCACTGGCCAAAGCACAGCTAAACATAGACTTATCCACACCAGCCAGCACCCTTTCCGGTGGCGAAAAACAGCGGGTCAATATTGCCCGTGCCTTTCTCAGCACGGCCGAAGTCATCTTACTGGATGAACCAACCAGCGCCCTTGACAACCAGCATGCACAGGCCATTTTTCAGGCACTGTGTGAACTGGCCAAAACCGCGCATAAAACCATCATCGTAGTAACCCATCAGCAGGCACTGGCCAATCAGGCCGATGCGCAACTGGAATTACCCAATTTAAGGAGCGCGGCATGAATACAGCCAGCACCCCAAACCGCCCCCTCTTTGAAGCCATACCTGCCGCCACCAGACCACGCCTGCTTGGCATCAGCATCGGCTGGATACTGGTTGCTGCCGTAGAAGCCTGTGCCTATACCATACTGGCTCTGGCCATAGTGCACCAGCAGTCTTCGCTGTGGGTACTCACCAGTGCCATCAGCGCCATTATCATCACCGTAATGGTTACCCGCAGCGGTTTCCTTACCGGCGTACGGCTGGCCGGTGATTTATTTGCCGCTTTAGGGCATTCCCTGTCCAGTGCCAAGCTCTCCTGGTTTAACGATCAGCGCCGTGCTGTTATCAGCAAAACCGCCGGACAGGAAATTCCCAACTTTATGAGCATTCCGGCGCATCAGCTACAAACTTTTTTACACGCCCCCTGCCTGCCCCTGTTTATCTGCATCGGACTGGCGGTTGTGGCTGATACCGGCATGATGCTGGTGGCACTGACACTGATTGTCCTGTCATTAGCCATACAGCTATGGGCACAATATGCGCTAAACAAAACCGATGCCCAGCGCCATCAGGCCGAGCTGGACAGCGCCACTGCCACCCTCGAACTGGTAGAGCACCTCTCCCTGCTGCGTACAGCGGCCGGACCAGCACATGCCCTCGATTCCATCCAGCAAAACTGGATGCGTCAGGAAAACCTGTTAAGCAGAATCAATCTCAGCGCCGCATGGGCCACCCTGATTGCCACCATAGCCAATGTATTACCCATGGCCGGCATGGCGCTGTACTGCATCCTGTCTGGCCAGAGCAACGAGCGCCTGATACTGGCCGCACTACTCCTGATGGGGCGTGCCGGCGCACCATTAAGCGCACTGGCTACAGCAGGTTTAAGCATCAACGACTTAATCAGCTCACTGCGCCACTTCCAGCAACTCACCAACCCGCCCGTATTGTCGCAAGCTGCCACAACACACACACCACAGCAGCCGCATCTGTCCCTGCATAATCTGGTGTACAACCCCGAATCAGCAGCAGTAAATCTGGATATTCCCGTGGGTAGCCGCGTACACGTGGCCGGCACAAGCGGCAGTGGCAAAAGCACCCTGCTGCAACTGTGCATGCGCTTTGATGATCCGGCACAGGGCGAAATCCGTCTGGACGGCATCTCCCTGCCGCAACTATCCCCTCAGGCACTGGCAGCAAACATGGCTTACGTAGCCCAGAACCCGATTATTTTCACCGGCACACTGGCAGACAATATCCGCATCGGCCGTTTCGATGCCAGCGATGCCGAAATCGAAACCATCGCCCGCCAATGCGCGCTGGGACAAATTATCGACCGCGCAGACGAAGGCATTCATCAAAACGTTGGCCAGCAAGGCTCTGCCCTGTCTGGCGGCGAACAACAACGTGTAGCCATTGCCCGTGCCCTGATTAAACACGCGCCCATACTCATTCTGGATGAAGCCACCTCAGCACTGGATGAAAACACCGAACAACAACTGATTAAAACCATCCTTGCACAATCCCAGACCCTGATTTTTGTCTCCCATCGCAGTGCCGCTCCGTGGCAGCCTACCCAAACTCTGGACTTATCCAGCTAGCGGCTGTGCAAACAACAAGGCGATTTATGACTTTATTATCAAAACAACACGTGTCACTGCATCCACATGGCTATCCGGCCAGCAGAGCGAAAACGGCCGTAGCAGATAATCATCAGCCCGCATTATTCAGCCATCACACCCTTAACATCGGCCACAGCACCATACACCAGATACGCATGCAGCCTATCAGCAGCTCAGCGCTGCATAAGCTTTGCCAGAATTTCAGCATACATCTGCCAGAAACCATTCAACGCAGCAGGCACAAACGCCAGCTAGAATTTGTGGCTGGCAGACTGGCCGCAAAATACGCCTTGCAGCCCCACGGCTACAGCAACTTTACCCTTGAATCAGGCGCACACGGGCAGCCACTTTTTCCACAACAACTACAAGGCAGCATCAGCCACAGCAGCAATCAATGGCAATGTCTGGCCATCGCCAGCGTACACAACAAGCAACCAGCACACAGCTGCTATCTGGGTATTGATATCGAACAGCGGCAGCATCAGCACATCATCCACAACAACAAAACCATACTGGCACTATTTCTCCAGCCACAGGAACTACAACACATAACGGCACACAACATCAGCCTGCCGCAACAGGCATTACTGCTTTTTTCCGCCAAAGAAAGCATCATCAAAGCCTGGTTTCATAAATACCAATCACTTATCGATTTTAGTGCCATTATTTACCAGCCCCGCAGCAGCCAGAATCTGTATTTTCAGATTAAAACATCCAAAAAGCATAAAAAACCGCAAACAGCAAAAGTTTGCTTTACCTGTACACAACAAGAAATAATCACCATAGCATATATTTAAATCCGGCCTGTAGCAGATTTTTCCCGGCACAAACAAAACACATTTATTCACAACATAATAATTGATAATGATAATTATTTGCATTAGTATAGACAAACTCACATACCCTGACTTATCTACATTTTTACTGACAGATAACCCACCCATACCCACAGGTAACCAAAATGACCATCAAAGCATCCAGCGCACACCAACGCCTCCGCTCACACCATCAGGATCAGATTGCCTGTTTTGCCGGCAAAAATCACCACATCAGCGCCCGGCATCTTATCCACAAAATCCACATGCCCATCAACCCCCACACCGCCTACAATCAGCAAATTGCCCGCTGCTTTAACAACATCAAAGCGCAAGGTCATCCCAACCCCATCCTGATCGCAGCCATCCCATTTGACACCACCCAGAACGGCACATTAAATTTTTACAGCGATTTTGACAAAACCGCACCCGCTATCCCCCATAACCACCCGTCTCATATACCCACCACCCTCGTGCACAAAAAAGCACTGGTAGAACGTCAGGCATTCGAGCACAGCGTTCAGCTAGCCTTAAACGCCATGGCCAGCGACAAAATACAAAAAATTGTCCTGTCACAGGCAACAGAATACGAATTCAACCAGCAGCATAATCCAGAGCACATATTCAAGACACTGGTAAAACAAAATCCCGATGCCTATAACTTTCTCATTCCAATAGAAGAAAACCAGTATATTTTCGGCGCCAGCCCCGAATTACTACTGTCACGCCAGCAACAACAGGTACGCAGCAATCCACTGGCCGGTTCACGGCCACGTTCCAGCAGCGCCACACAAAACAGCCACAGCAAAACCGAGCTGTATCAGTCTGCCAAAGACCGGCATGAGCACCAATTCGTTATAGACAACATCCGGCACAAGCTCAGCAGCTATTGCAGCCAATTCAGCGCTTCAGAAACACCCGAAATCCTCACCACCTCCACCATGCTGCACCTGTCTTCCGTATTTCAGGGACAGCTAAAAGACAACGCCCCCGACGCCCTCAATCTGGCCTTGCACCTGCATCCCACACCCGCCGTATGCGGTACCCCAACCACAACAGCCAGACAATTCATCCTCAACCATGAAGGCTATAACCGCCACTACTACAGCGGCCTCAATGGCTGGATGGACGCCAATGGCAATGGCGAATGGGTAGTCACCATCCGCAATGGCCTCCTGAATCACAACACAATCCGCCTGTATGCCGGTGCCGGCATCGTGGCGGGCTCAGATGCAGCCACAGAATGGCTCGAAACCGAAGCCAAAATGCAAACCATGCTCAACGTATTTCAGCAACAATAACCATACTCAGGAGAACACCCGAATGCAGCCAGCCATCATCGTCACCGGCGCAGCACAAGGTATCGGCGCCGCCGTAGTCATCAAACTGCTCCAGCAGAACTATCATGTTATCGGCATCGACAAACAGCCTGCACCAGCAAACTGGCCGGTACAACAAACAATAGCAGCCCAGTATCAGCCTCACTGGCTTGGTGTCAGTCAGGACATCACCGCCATTGAAGAAACCCGCATCCTGCTTAATACCCTTATCGCCCAGTATCACATCACCGGATTGGTTAACGTTGCCGGCATACTCATACTCACCCCACTGCTCAGCGCCACCGAAGCACAATGGCAAACCAGCCTGAATATCAACTTACTGGCACCCATCTTCATCAGCCAGCATTTAGCCCGCCATTTCTGTCAGCAGCAACACGGCAGCATTGTTACCGTCAGCTCCAACAGCGCGCGCATGCCCCGCACCCAGCTAGGCCTGTATGCCACCACCAAAGCTGCCCTCAGCCACTTCTGCCGCAATCTGGCACTGGAAGTCGCCCCGCATGTACGCGTCAACATCGTCTCCCCCGGCTCCACCCTCACCGCCATGCAGCAACAATTGTGGCCAGACAGCAAACCACCGGCCAGCATCATCAATGGCGACCCAAGCCAGTACCGCCTCGGCATCCCCCTCAGAAAACTGGCACAGCCCGCAGACATAGCCAACACCGTATCCTTCCTGCTCTCCGAACAGGCCGCACAAATCACCATGCAGGAAATCGTTGTCGATGGCGGCGCCACACTGGGAGTATAGTCAGAAATTTAGAAGCTGCACCGCAGCAACAAACCCAGCCAATTTCTTCCTGCAACCCTCATTCAAAGGAAAAGCTAAACCATAACCATCTACAGAGCAGACAATTTGAACTTGCCTCAAGCCACGATTCATAACCGCAAAGCGCAGTAATTTTCTACAGAAATCCCCTAAACATCAAAAAAGTATTAAATTTACTTACCAACTTGATGATTAATTACCTGATACAGATGGATAATAATTCCAATGCAACATTCTAGTTGCAACCTAGCATTTATCTTATTGATTTTATAAACATATATTTAAACCCAAACAATATATTTAAAAAATCTCAAAATTTAAACATATTTTCTGGATATGTACACGCTTTAAACATGTACTTAAAACATGTTTAAATTTTAGAGATTAATAAACATGTCTGCCTGAGAATTTGATAAATCCTATAATGCACAGCCATCATTACCACCACGAGCCGAAATTAAAACTAAAGCAATTCTGAAGCAGCGTATTCCAGCACGTACCGCTCTGGCTAAACTCAAACAAATAGCAGAATGGATACCTAATCAAACTATGCTTATTAATGTTCTGCCTATTATGGAAGCACAGGCCAGTTCTGAAATTGAAAATATTGTCACAACCACAGATAAACTTTTTCAGTATATCGGAATGGAATCACAGGCTGATCCAATGACAAAAGAAGCATTGCGATATCGTTCTGCACTGTTTGAAGGAGTGCAATCTTTAACAAAAAGACCATTATGCACTCACACAGCCGTTTTAGTATGTAGCAAAATTAAAGGTAGTGCTATGGATATCCGAAAACTAGATGGCACAGCATTGAGAAACAGCCAGACACATCAGATTATTTACACGCCACCTCACGGCGATGAAATTATTCGTAACAAGCTAGCAAATTGGGAACACTTTATTCACCAAAGCGATCATTTAGACCCCTTAATCATTTTAGCCATTGCTCATTATCAATTTGAAGCAATTTACCCATTTGAGGATAGCAATGGCCGTATTGGACGCGTCTTAACTAGCCTGATACTGAGTGATAAAGGACTACTGACTTCACCGAAGCTTATATCCGAACCAATATATCATTCAAAACAAGGACGCTTATTATCAAGGATTATTAAATGTCACTAAAAATCAGGCGTGGGAAGAATGGATTTTATATATGCTAAAAAGTATCGAATCAGCAGCATTATGGACTATAGCCAAAATTGATCCTATTCGTCGACTACAGCAACATACAATCAAATATATTAAAGACATAAAACCACAAATATACAGTTATGAATTAATTTGTTATTTGAATTACTACCCGTATTATTCATCTGCAACAACGCGGTATTGCCGGTAGGCAGACAGCCTCCAAATATCTTAAAGAATTATGGACTATTGGCGTGCTGAAAGAAATGCAATTTGGAAGAGACAAGCTATTTTTGCATTACAAACTGCTTGATATACTGATACATGATACGAATGATTTTAATGCTTACCTACACTCATAATGTCATACGAATAGCGTATTAGCAGTGGGTATCATTTACATTGAACAAACCATAGATAAAGAAATTACTTTACCCTATGAACAAACATAATCAGATGATATAAATACAACTTATACTCCTTAATCAATTAATACAGACAATATACCAATATTGCTCCTTATAAATATGTGAATCCTGATTTAGTCAGATTGTGGAATATCTGTATAAGGAAATTCAGAGGAAAGAATCAAAAAATGTCTAAATCCATAACCGGAATCTTTTTTGCATTATCAGCAGCCGCGCTAAATGGCTCTATTGGCATGATCAGCAAATTACTGATGTCCAGCGGCCTGAATGCATATGAAATAGCATTCTATAAAACATTGATTGCCACCGTTTTTGTCTCACTACTGCTTATTCGGGTTCCGTTTAATCAGCAGATGCAAATGATTGCTCCCAAAACCGACACTAGCAAAATAGTCTGGTTACATATAGCTTTATGTTCATTGTTTGGGATTTTTACACTGTTTTTCTTTGAAACACTGGCTTATGGTTATGGCTTCGCAGCCAACGTTGTCGTAGTGGTAATGACCTCAGCAGCAATTACGGCACTTTTTTTTGGCTGGTTACTCTTAGGGGAAAAAATCACCATCCCGGCACTAGTGGGCACAGGACTGGCTATTGCTGGCATCAGTGTTATATCCTGGTCAGAAAAAGGTACACTACTATTATTAACTTTTGCCGCTACTGCGGGATTAGGCTATGGGCTTTTCAGTGTGCTGGTAAAAAAGTTCGGATTATCCGGAGGAATTTATCTCACCAGATTATTACTGTTGTTTGGGGTATTTTATCTGGCGTTACCTTATGCATTCACGGTGCACAGTAATCCGCTAAATATGAATTGGCAAACTATTACCGGCCTATCTGCTCTGGCCGTTTTACCAACCATTCTTGGCTTTTACTGCACCACCAAAGCACTCAGTTGCCTATCAGCCGCTCGCGTACAAGTTACCGAATTAGCTGAACCTATTTTTGCAATGATACTGGGCTGGCTGTTTTTACACGAAATCCCAACTGCTGAATTTTTTTCCGGCGCATTACTGATTATTCTGGGGATTTTATTAATTAACGGCATATTCGATTTATTATGCAAAAATATATCTGGCAACTTCGGTTCGCAGTAGATTAAACATTAGCTGACCGTCTTATATATAAATATAAGCGATAGAATAATTACCCAACAACCATAATATGCATTCTTTGCGCGCTGGAACAAATCATTGATCGTGCAGACAAAGGAATTCACCAAAGCGTTGGCCAGCAGGGTTCAGCCCTGTCTGGCGACGAACAACAGCGCGCGTATGCCCCGCACCCAGCTAGGCCTGATGCCACCACCAAAGCTGCCCTAAGCCACTTCTGCCGCAATCTGGCACTGGAAGTCGTCCCACATGTGCGCGTCAACATCATCTCCCCTGCTCCATCCTCACCGCCATGCAGCAACAACTGTGGCCAGACAGCAAACCACCGGCCAGCATCATTGATAGCAACCCGACATCCACCTCAGAAAACTGGCACAGCCCGCAGACATAGCCAACACCATATCTTTACTCCTCTCTGAACAAGCCATATAAATCACCATGCAGATGGTTTTACTATCTAATCACCAGCCTAGCGAAATCATCAAATTCTTCTTCCTTAAAATGCCATACAAAACAATTATTTAATCACAATTAGGTTACTATAGGACGTTTTAGCCTATTTCAAGCCACGATTAATAACTACTAAGCACAATTATTTTTATTTGTTACAATCAGCCAATCACCAATCTAACAACGACCAGTTCCAGCAATAATTTAAGAACAATTATCAAAATTTAAACACAAGACTGACAGCTATTTAATTAAATAGCAGCGCTGTCTTTGATAAAATCCAGCAAAGATTACAACTAAGGATGCTTTATGCCATTTTTACAATGGGTGAATAAAAATCAAGCAGTACAAACCGGTGAACAAGTACCCTATCACTTACTGCACCACCAAAGTACACATGGGGATGTGAAATCCGCACAGGAGAATATGATTATTCAAGGTGATAATCTACAGGCACTTAAAGCACTGCTGCCATTTTATGCAGGCAAAGTAAAGTGTATTTTTATCGACCCACCCTATAACACTCAAACTGCTTTTGAACACTATGATGATAAATTAGAACATTCACAGTGGTTAAGCATGATGTATCCACGATTAGTATTACTGCGAGAATTATTAGCAGAAGATGGCAGTATCTGGGTAACATTGGATGACCGAGAAGCTCATTACTTTAAAGTAATAATGGATGAGATTTTTGGGCGTAATAATTTTGTCGCAAATATTATCTGGCAAAAAAAATATGCAGCTACAAATGATTCTAAGAAATTTTCTGCTCTTCATGATCATGTATTTCTTTATACTAAAAATGGAAATATATGGAGGCCTAATCTTTTAGCTAGAAGTGATGAGTTAAACGCAAAATATGCCAATCCAGACAACGATCCCAGAGGTAACTGGTATTCAACAAATTTGTCGGTGAAAACATATTCAGAAGCGAATGACTACGAGATAATATCTCCAGCAGGTTTATCTTTTCGCCCTCCTCCTACTAGAGCTTGGGTAATATCAAAACAAAAATATGAGGAACTATTAGCAGACAATAGAATTTGGTTTGGAAAAAATGGTAAGTCAAGACCGTATAAAAAAACATTTTTATCTGAAGTACAAGAAGGGGTTGTACCTACTACTCTCTGGAACCACAAATTTGCAGGACATAATATTGGTGCAAAAACAGAAATGCGTACTATGTTTGGAAACCAAAATAATTTATTTAATACACCAAAACCAGAGTTACTTTTAAATAAAATAATACATATTGCCACTAATGAAAACGACCTAATCCTCGATTCTTTCCTTGGTAGCGGCACCACTGCCGCCGTAGCCCATAAAATGAACCGTCGTTATATCGGTATTGAAATGGGTGCCCATGCTATTACTCACTGTTTGCCTCGTCTGGAAAAAGTAATTGAAGGCGAACAAGGGGGTATATCGAAGGAAGTAAACTGGCAGGGGGGAGGTGGATTTTCGTTTTACACCTTAGGTGCGCCTGTGTTTGATGCAGAAGGGCATATTACACCAAATGTACGCTTTAAAGATTTAGCCGCTTATG
This sequence comes from Snodgrassella sp. ESL0253, assembly GCF_013344965.1. Taxonomy (NCBI): domain Bacteria; kingdom Pseudomonadati; phylum Pseudomonadota; class Betaproteobacteria; order Neisseriales; family Neisseriaceae; genus Snodgrassella; species Snodgrassella sp. ESL0253. The sequence goes on from NZ_JAAEDQ010000003.1 coordinate 105,853, forward strand.
TCTGGTGGCTTGAAACCCAAACTGCCATGGGTCTGAAACTTGATACACAATTACCATTTATCGGAGAACATGAGGGAGTGGCATATTATTTGTTATACAACGGCATATTGGGTGATCGTCGCCCGAATGGCGGCAATGTTCTTACTTCAGTACTTTTGGCACATTTACTGGCTCTTCATCCTCATACAGGCAAAAAAGTAATTTTCGGCGAAGCTACGCGTCTGGGCGAAGCGCGTTTGAATACTGAACAGATTGAGTTCAAACAGATTCCATATGAATTGCATAACCGTGTTTAAAGAATAAATATCAATTAAAGGATAATAGAATGGCCTTAGCACTGAAAAATTATCAACAACAAGCATTAAATGCGCTCAAAGAGTTTTACATTCATGCACGAGTAAGCAACAGCAAAATAGCCTTTGAAGAAATGGTCAACCATCGACAGGCATTTATCCATGAGCGTACCGAATACATCAACTTTTTTCCAGATAGTTTAAGTGATACTCCCTGTGTATGTTTACGTGTTCCAACAGGTGGTGGCAAAACTTTAATTGCGGCACATAGCATAGCAATAACGGCAAAAAACTATGCTGACAGTAATGCACCTGTGGTATTGTGGTTAGTCCCTTCCGATGTAATCCGTCAGCAAACATTAAAAGCACTGTCTAATGTATCACATCCTTATCGCCAAGCAGTGATGCAAACTTACGGTGATAACATCAAAGTATGTGATTTAGATAATTTGCAAACTATTAATCCATACGATATAGGAAAATTATGTTTAATTATTGTTACTACTATTCAATCATTTAATATCAGCAAAACCGAAAAACGCAATGTTTATGCGTTTTTTGAAGAATTATCCCCACACTTTGCCGGACTCACACCACAGCAGGAACAGGGTATGGAGCGCGTTGATGCAGCAACAATTGAAGCTCAGCCTTATCTAACCCCAAAAGACATCGGGCGGATTAAACACTCATTAGCAAACTGGTTTCATCTGCATCGCCCGATTATTATTCTTGACGAAGCACATAAAAGTCGTACCAAACTATCATTCACAACACTCAAGCGCTTAAACCCACTGTGTCTGGTTGAGCTAACTGCCACCCCCCGCAATAATAATGTGCTGTATTCAGTATCAGCTGCCGAACTTAAAGCTGCGCAGATGATCAAATTACCCATTATATTGACTGAGCACCCTGATGGCTGGCAACCATGTTTGCGTGATGCTGTATTGCAACGCCGTCAATTAGAAACCGAAGCACAGCAAGATGCACAATATATTCGGCCAATTTTATTAATTCAAGCACAACCTAAAGGAGGAGAAGCCACTGTTGATGTAGTACAAGCTTACTTAATCAATGAACTAAATATCAATGAAAAAGAGATTGCTATTTCAACCGGTGCAGTAAAAGAATTAAATAATGTTAATTTATCTGTACCTAATTGTTCGATTCGCTTTGTCATTACCGTAGAAGCATTGCGTGAAGGCTGGGATTGTCCTTTTGCATACGTATTAGCATCGCTGCAAAATATGAATTCAGCAGTGGATGTAGAACAATTATTAGGCCGTGTATTACGCATGCCTTATGCCCAAAAGCGGCCGGTTGAGAGCTTAAACAAGGCCTATGCCCATGTTATTGCCGAATCCACGGCACAGGCCGCCGCCAATTTAAAAGACCGTATGATCAATAATATGGGTTTTAATCGCTGGGAAGCTGATATGGCATTGGCTACTCATCAGCAAGGTAGATTAAATCTGACCCTAGCACAAAATAGTGTACAAATCCCCGCAATTGTCCCTGAAGTAGCGGTCCCCCTAGCACAAGTACCGGATACCACAAATTTTTCTGAAGAAATAAAATCAGCTATACAGGTACATCCCTTAACAAGCGGCGGCGCAACGTTACTGATTAAAAAGGGTTCGAGTACTGAAACCTTCAATCAAGTCGAGCGGTTAATAGTAGGCCAAACACCAAAAAGAAAACAGGTTGAAATACAGCAAGCATTCAATAATGCACGAGCTGAACGCCAAGCTGCACAGGCGCCTGAATGGTATCAAACCTTTGCACTCATACCACAATTAAGCTTATTTGCCGATGACGAATGGCAAGTAGTAGAAAATGAAGTAATTGAAAGCCTGATAGATTTTGATTTACTTAACTATCCATTACATCTGTCCTTCAAAATATGTGAAACAGCCAACTCATATGAAATTGACATGAATATTAAAGAAAGAGAGTTAACCTACCGTCATCTCAGCACCGAACAACTACATTTTAATGAAATGGAAACCGAGATAACCGAAAATGATTTAGTGACGTGGTTAGACCAACAAGTACGGCAACCCAGCATTACACAAAGGAGTATGCGAGCGTATTTGATTAAATTGATAGGCTATCTACAACATAACTGTGGATTTAGCTTTACATCGCTAGTACGATACAAATTTCAATTGGCACAAGCCATACGTGAAGAAATTTGTCGTTTACAGACATTGGCTCGAAAAGAGGCTTTTCAAGGTGAATTATTCGAACGGATGACTGTAGCACCAATACAAACTCAATTCAATCAGTTTGAATTTAAACCAGGCCTATACCCTGTCCGACAAGCATACCGTGGCAGCTACATGTTTATTAAGCACTTTTATGCACAAATTGATGATTTGCGTGAAAAAAATGCTAAAGGGCAAGATACTGAAGAGTTTATTTGTGCACGCTATATTGATATGCACCCCAATGTCAAACAATGGGTAAGAAATATTCCCAAACAGTTTGATACATCGTTTTGGCTGCCTATTGCTTCTGGTTATTTTTACCCTGATTTTATTTGCGAATTACAAGATGGCTCAATTGCTGTTATTGAGTACAAAGGTGGACATTTAGTTACCAATGAAGATAGTAAGGAAAAAGAGAGTATAGGTTTACAATGGGCCAAAAACAGTCATGGACGCCGACGGTTCATCATGGTAAAAGCAAAAGAAAAAGCACTAGATCATTCGATTGATCAACAATTAGCTGAGATTCTTGCCTAATCGATAATGCAGAAAAGCGCTTTAATATAACCAATAAGTAAATATAATTTTGACATATATTAAAGCGCATACATGAATAATGGAAATTGACCAAAAAGTTTAAATTTTTACTCTTGCTGTTGTTCTGATATAGGTTAATTGGATACATCTAATACAATAATGATTCTGGCTAGTTTTATAGATATAGGCAGGCAACCTGTATCCTGTCGGGCAGTTTAGCCCATTATTCTTTTTACTGATGGCAAAAATATCTGGCAGGCTACTGCTCAGGCACAGTTATTTAAAATGGCTGAAGAATTTCTACACTGATTACAGATATTACCCTGATTTACGGCATGATGAATTTATTAGTTCTGTATTTTACAGCAATAACCATGAAAATAGGCGGGCAATACAAGTGTAATTTTATTCTGTTTAATTCGAAATTAATATTATTTCAACTTCATCTTAAATTTACACAGATTCATCTATTTATCTAAAAATTAATTATTTAATTTAATTTTTTATCACAATTTAATAAAAAAATATATTATTTTCTACTTAAAATGGGTAATAGTGTCGCTATGATTACCTTCTGTCCAACTGTTTTCTGTTTTTGTCTGATATTTTCTTTTACTCAGCCAGACCGTTTTATTTCTTATTAATCTTTGCATTAAATATTATCAAGTTTACTTAAACCTTTACAGCAATAAATATATTTTCATTGGTTAATTTTTTTAATAAAAACAATAAATACCCCTTTCAATTTATACCTATATATTAAAAAGCTACAACAATGAGTTAATTATTTTCCTATTATGAAAATATTGATAATTAATAATTAATAATTTATAAGATTTTATTTTTCAAGCGTAATCTTTCAGATTAGCTGCATTTGATCATGTGTAAATGATTAGAAATTTTATACAGGCAGTTTTAATTCTTATTGATTGGCTGTTCATGTATCTGTCGGCCTGCTTGGGCAACTGGCGGATGTAATGAACAGATATGGTTATGTGTAGAAGAGGTTAGGTTTGTTAGTTATTTAATTTTCATCAAGAGTTAGGAAAACCTATGAATAAGGTCTATCGAGTTGTTTGGAATGAACATACGCAAACGTGGGTAGCTGTATCAGAATTGGCAAACAGCAAAACCAAGTCAAATACTGTTTGTGAATTACCACTTGTCAAACGCATATTGAATTTGTCTGGACTGAAAAAAATTGTTAGTCTCTCGCTTACGGCACTGGTACTGCAATTGCAGGCAATTTCTCCGGTGTATGCTGCCAATCTGGCTATTACTGGCACTACTAATGCAAGTACCAATAGCACAGGCGTAGTCTATCGCTACGGCAGCCACGGCAGTATCGTTTTAGCTGGTGATGATGATTTTTGTGGTGCAGACAAAGTTAATGGGCGCAGAGATGTCACCACAGATGGAATCAGTGCCATGGCTGAGTACTTGCGTTTTGCTGAGAATCGCTCCTTTGGTGGTAAAAATCCTTATGGCGTCAGCAACGGTCAGCAAGTATGGACCGGAGACGGTACTACTGGTGGGATTACCACCGGATCATCCGGCTACATGGGTACCCCAACTGGTGGAGACATCAATAGACTTCCTGTAGCTTATGGTGTTTATTCCTTTGCAACCGGTTGCGGCTCTTATGCCACAGGTAATTATTCAACAGCATTCGGTAATAATGCCACGGCCACTGGTGGCGGTGCGCAGGCTTTCGGTGTAGCGGCATTGGCCTCCGGCGCAACTGCTGTTGCAATCGGTGTTGGTGCTCAGGCTACTAACACTGCAAGTTTAGCGCTTGGTTCCGTGGCCACTTCCGATGGTGCAGGAAGTGTGGCGGTTGGTTTCAATAGTGCTGCCCAGAAAGATAATGCTACCGCGTTGGGTGCCAACGCCATGGCAACAGTAGAAAAAGCAGTGGCTCTGGGTAGCGATTCTCTGGCCAATACTAGCTCCGGTATTCAGGGTTATGACCCGGCCGGCACTAATACCGATGCTGTAAATCAGTCTGCAACATGGAAAAGTACCATTGGTGCAGTTGCCATCGGGAATACAAGTATGCAGCTCACCCGCCAGATAACTGGCCTGGCGGCCGGTACTGCCGATACTGATGCGGTTAACGTAGCACAATTAAAAAATCTGGCCAGCTCTACCTCGACAGGTTTATCCAGTTTGTCTACAGCAATCCTTAGAGCAACTGATTTAACCTCAATAAACAACAGCATTAACACCCTACAAAAAGACGCCTTGCAGTGGAATGGTACTGCCTACGATGCCAGCCACGGCACTACCACTGCACAGAAAATTACCAATGTGGCTGCTGGCGATGTCCGCGAAAACTCTACCGATGCCGTTAATGCCGGGCAGCTTTTCAGTCTTTCCAGCTCTACTTCCACCAGTGTGGATTCGCTGTCTACTACTTTACGCAATGCCGGTGATCTGAGTAATGTTAATAACAACATCAGCCTCCTGCAAAAAGACGCCCTGCAATGGAATGGCACTGCCTATGATGCCAGCCATGGCACTACCACTGCGCAGAAAATTACCAATGTGGCTGCTGGTAATGTCACCGCAAACTCTACCGATGCCGTTAATGCCGGACAGCTTTTCAGTCTTTCCAGCTCTACTTCCACCAGTGTGGATTCGCTGTCTACTACTTTACGCAATGCCGGTGACCTGAGTAATGTTAATAACAACATCAGCCTCCTGCAGAAAGACGCCTTGCAGTGGAATGGTACTGCCTACGATGCCAGCCACGGCTCTGCCACTGCACAGAAAATTACCAATGTGGCCGCTGGTAATGTCACCGCAAACTCTACCGATGCCGTTAATGCCGGGCAGCTTTTCAGTCTTTCCAGCTCTACTTCCACCAGTGTGGATTCGCTGTCTACTACTTTACGCAATGCCGGTGACCTGAGTAATGTTAATAACAACATCAACTCTTTAACTAACAGTGTTTCCAATTTGCAGAAAGACGCCCTGCAATGGAATGGCACTGCTTACGATGCCAGCCACGGTACGGCCAATGCGCAGAAAATTGTTAAAGTGGCCGCTGGTGATGTCAGCGAAAACTCTACCGATGCCGTTAATGCCGGACAGCTTTTCAGTCTTTCCAGCTCTACTTCTACCAGTGTGGATTCGCTGTCTACTACTTTACGCAATGCCGGTGACCTGAGTAATGTTAATAACAACATCAACTCTTTAACTAACAGTGTTTCCAACTTGCAGAAAGATGCCCTGCAATGGAATGGTACCGCTTACGATGCCAGCCACGGTACGGCCAATGCGCAGAAAATTATCAAAGTAGCTGCTGGTGATGTCAGCGAAAATTCTACCGATGCCGTTAATGCCGGACAGCTTTTCAGTCTTTCCAGCTCTACTTCCACCAGTGTGGATTCGCTGTCTACCACTTTACGCAATGCCGGTGACCTGAGTAATGTTAATAACAACATCAACTCTTTAACTAACAGTGTTTCCAACTTGCAGAAAGACGCCCTGCAATGGAATGGCACTGCTTATGATGCCAGCCATGGCACTACCACTGCGCAGAAAATTACCAATGTGGCTGCTGGCGATGTCCGCGAAAACTCTACCGATGCCGTTAATGCCGGGCAGCTTTTCAGTCTTTCCAGCTCTACTTCCACCAGTGTGGATTCGCTGTCTACTACTTTACGCAATGCCGGTGACCTGAGTAATGTTAATAACAACATCAGCCTCCTGCAGAAAGACGCCCTGCAATGGAATGGCACTGCCTATGATGCCAGCCATGGCACTACCACTGCGCAGAAAATTACCAATGTGGCTGCTGGCGATGTCCGCGAAAACTCTACCGATGCCGTTAATGCCGGGCAGCTTTTCAGTCTTTCCAGCTCTACTTCCACCAGTGTGGATTCGCTGTCTACTACTTTACGCAATGCCGGTGACCTGAGTAATGTTAATAACAACATCAACTCTTTAACTAACAGTGTTTCCAATTTGCAGAAAGACGCCCTGCAATGGAATGGCACTGCCTATGATGCCAGCCACGGTACTACTACTGCGCAGAAAATTACCAATGTGGCTGCTGGTAATGTCACCGCAAACTCTACCGATGCTGTTAATGGCGGACAATTATATTCTCTGTCCAGCTCTACCGTGACCGGTTTGGCTAATCTGTCTACTGCTTTCAGTGGCAACCTCTCTACTGGTCTGAGCACTGCCAATTCGCGTATTGATATTGTATCCCAGTCTACTACCACTCTGGCTGGTAATCTTGCTACTGCGATTAGCAGCATCAGCACTCTGCAGAAAGACGCCCTGCAGTGGAATGGCACTGCTTATGATGCCAGCCATGGTACGGCCAATGCGCAGAGAATCATTAATGTTGCTAACGGTAATATCGTGGAAAATTCAACTGATGCCATTAATGGCGGACAGCTATACAGCATTTCATCTTCAATCTTCAGCTCAGTATCCAGTAGTGTTGAAAATGTAGTTAATGAAAACAAGATTAATATGGAAGCTGTAAACCGAGATCTCAGAACTGCACAAACAGCCCTTCAGACTGCACAGAATGATATCCAAACGGCTCAGACTGATATCCAGACCTCGAAAAAACTGATTGAGGAATTGCAGAAAAATGCTGTGCATTTCGACGACAATGATACAGGTTCATCCAGCTTCTTCGGGCTGAACCGTGATGCCAGCAATGAAAGAACGATCAGTAATATTGCAAACGGTCGTGTTGATGCTACCTCTAATCAGGCAGTGAATGGCCGTCAGCTCTATGCGCTGTCTACTTCTACTTCGACTAGTCTGTCCAGCTTACAGGATCAGCTGAATCTGGCTGCCGGCAATATACCAGCAGGGTTATCAAGCTCTCTGAGCACATTGCTGACAGACGCCCTGCAATGGAATGGCAATGCTTATGATGCCAGCCATCATTCTGGTAGCCCGCAGAAAATTACTAATCTTGCTGTTGGTGATATTGGTGAACATTCAACAGATGCGGTTAATGGCAGCCAGTTGTGGCAAATGAAAAATGATTTCAAACAGGATTTGCAAAACCTGTCTACTTCTACAGCAAACGCACTGTCTAAAGTGGCAGAAAGTCTGGGCGGTAATGCCGGCTTTGATGATCCAGTTACCCGCGCCGGTACAGGTGGTACCTTCACGCCACCAAATTACATCAGCTCTACTGCTGACGGCACTGAAGTTATTGTCCATAATGTTGGTCATGCGTTAAGCAATCTGTACAACGGTGGCAGCAAGTATGCCAAAGTCAACTCCACCCTGAGTGCCGCTTCGGCAAGTGGCAATAATGCCATTGCTATAGGCGGTGCTGCAGCAGCCAGCGGCAATGCGGCTGTAGCTATCGGTGCAGAAGCCAAAGCCAGTGCCGCAGATGGCGTTGCCATTGGTAATCATGCCAGCGTTACCCAAAGTGGCGGAGTTGCACTGGGTACCAACTCTGTAGCGAATACAGCAGGTGGTATCATGGGCTATATTCCGGCAGGTGCTACAGCGCAGCAGGCTCGCGCCATTCAGGCTACCACCAGTACCGAAGCAGCAGTTTCCGTAGGTGATGCTTCCAAAGGTATTTATCGCCAGATTACCGGTGTAGCCGCTGGTACAGAAGATTCCGATGCCGTGAACGTGGCACAGCTCAAAGGCGTTAATGCCCGTATAGAAAACATCAACCGCTACGTCAACAATGTTAACGACCGTATACAGCACGTAGAACGCCGTGCCTATTCCGGTACGGCACTGGCCATGGCGCTGTCAGGTGCCTATCTGCCACAGCTGAATGCCGGTGAGCAGACTGTCGGCGTGGGTATGGGCTCCTACCATGGTTATACTGCCGTTGGTATTAACTACAAAGCCACAAACAACAGCGGTAAATTCTCATGGGGTGCAGGTGTCTCTACCACCGGTCATGAAACCGGCTTTAATGCAGGTGTCGGCTATAAATGGTAATAGCTGAATAAACATTTTAAGTATCGGGCATACAATCGTATGCCCGATTTTTTTTAATGGAAAAAATAATCACAAAATATTTTAGTAATTAACTGATATCCATCCCGATTGCAATTATTTTGAATCAATAATTTATTGCATTAAAACCAGAAATATTATGTAACCAGCAGATAACAAATTTTCAGGCTGATTTGTCAATACTTTTACTCAGCACTCTTTAATCTTTCCACTCTTGCTGATTCTGAGATAAAAAATTGAAAATCCAGTTCTTTAAATATTTTCAACTGACTAAAAATTTATATGTAAACTACTAATATTAAAATAATCAGTAAAATAGGAAATAAAGGATATATTGAAAAATCATTAGCATATTTAAATATGATTGCTTTTTTGTACGCTAACAGCAAAAGCAACTGCCAACAAGTGCAGCCTGATATAGATGCATATTTGAAGCAGCCACAGGAAGAATCCGGTTCTGGTGAGCAGCACCAGCCACAGGCTGAAGAATCATGTTAACCGCATGCCACACAGCCTGCCAGAATTACTGACTCCTGATTTCATGCAGATATTCGTGAAATGGGTCAATAAGCAGGGACATGCAAGCTGGCACAACAGTTGATACTCAACTATACGCTTAACATCCTTGCCATTTATAGCCAATAAAACAACACCATAAATGTAAAATAGCTTACCATTACCCACAAAAATTATGCAAGATAATTAAAATTAGATTACTTATTTCTGACTGAATCAGACATACAGCGCAGCCACTATCCAGCGCGTAGTGTGCCGATCAATATTATTGCCGTCATCAATAGCCAGCCAAATTTATATAGCGAAACGCACCGATATTTTGTAGTACACGCTATCATCAATACAAAATCATATGGCCGGAAACTGGCCGTTTCCCGTTACAACCTGTCACCAGAACGGCAACAGACTCATCATGCTATATACATAAAAATTTATCCGAAATTAATTTTTCTGAGATAAAACAAGCACAACAAAATCAGCAGACAGATAGCTTTTACCTAGAATGAAAATACACAGCAAACAACCGATACATCAGGTGTGAGGCAATAATTGACAGTATCAAGCTTTAACGGCAAGATAAAGACGTTGTGTTCAATAGCGCAGCCAGCTTTGACAGGCTGATTAAAGAGGCAGACATCCTGCTACTCATCAATGGAGTAGCTTTTTTGTCTGTGAATGTTCATTGCCTCACCTGACTCATGGTGGACAGTGGCAGGGAGGCTTCGCGCCTGCCGGTTCTCTTTGTCGGTCTGTCAACCCTGCCATTTGTCTGCCGCCTTCTGTGTTTGACAGCACGATTGCGGCTTTATGACCAAAAGAGAAAGGCAATAACATGGATATCTACAAAGCGAACCTCCCCCATCACCTACTGCAATCTAGCCTGTTTGTACAACAAATGTTTACAATCAGGTGCCATCAGTACACACAGATATACTACATGACAAATACAAATAATGTATTTAGCATGAATTGTGCACAGGGGGACAGACAATGAAACGTCTTGCACCTGACAAGAATGCACTGTCCAGTGCACTGCACGACAACTTACAGTTACAGCAACCCTTTGCACTTTATTACCTACAACAAACTACCCCCATCGGCAGCTCATGGCCAAACAATCCAGAGGAAACTACCGAATATACTGCCTATATCCTGTCACCTTATATCATCAGAGTTGACTCAGACTGGCAGGACAGCGGCTTACTGGTTTTCAAACCCTGCAACGACATTATCAGAGCCGAAACTCTGGTGTTTTCATTTTGCAAAAAGCGCAATTGGCAACCCTTGCTGTGGCATGGCATAGAACCCTTAGCGCAACAAATATGGCAGGCGATACATAAGTCCTAGTTACATTTTGCCTATGGTGATATCACCATAGGCAGCAGCCTTATTGCCGCCATCAAAACAGCCTGAACAGTCTCCTGCACCACACACCCAGATACAGGTAATATGTTCAGTCTGTTCCGGCCAGCAACACCTTTAACCAGTATCAATTGCAACCGCAACTATAATTTAACATTACTTAACTTATATATCAATAGCTTGCCCTAACCAAATTATCAATAATTTGAATCTTTGCCAGCCAGAATTCCAGTTTATGACCATCAAAGTGATATCAGCCGTGGCTGAAACCATTGTTAGCCGTAACTTTTAGCTCCATCAATCCAGTTATCAATTAATATTGAATATATTTATTTATCATTATCCATTTTACTCAAGGTATAAGTTATTCAAACAGCCTGAGAAAACAGAATTTCTTACATAGCAATAAATAACATTAAATATTAATAAAAAACATAATTTAATTGTTTTCTAACATTTTCAAAAGGGGTATATTGATAATCCTTATCAATTGTTATCCAGTCATCACCTGATTCATATTGATTTACATGACTAAAATAGGAAAATCAAGCATGCTGTTACAAAAAATTGCCATCGCCAGTGCTGCCCTCGTATCCATGGCAGCCTTTGCTCAGGAATACCCTATGGGTAAACCCATCATCAAAAACGGAATGGAAATTTCTGGCGTATATCTGCCGCCCATCACCATGGATACCGATGGTATGGATCACAGCAACATGCATCTGCCAGCCAGCAAATCCGACGTACACATGGAAGCCGATATCCATGCTACAGAAGGCAATCCAAACGGTTTTGCTGAAGGTGACTGGATTCCCAATCTGAATATTGAGTACACCATCACCAAACTGAACAAAGGCAAATTCGAACACTCCGGTAAATTTATGTCCATGGTTGCCAACGACGGCCCTCACTATGGTGACAACGTCAAGTTGAATGGTCTGGGCAAATACCGCGTTACCTACCGTATTTCTCCACCAACGGCCAATCAAATGGCACGTCATATTGACAAGGAAACTGGTGTAGCCCCGTGGTTCAAACCGTTTGAAGTGAGCTGGGACTTTGATTACACCGGTGTAGGCCGTAAAGGCAGCTACTAACAGCACCGGGCAGTACAGGGATTATTCTGGTTTTAACCGGCCGAATAATCCCTTGATACGTTGTTACTGCCACAATACCTTTTTCTGTGAGTGTATCCATCGTGAAAAAATTTTTTCTTACTGTCTTGAGTTTATGCAGCTTCATGCTTTCATATTCCGCGATTGCTGATGACAAAGTCACTTTGGAGCTGAAAATGAAAGATGGTGACATGATACCGTTAACCCTCAATGCACCGGCCAACAAAATCATTCGCATCAAAGTCACCAATATTGGCAAGGGGCCAGTTGAGTTTGAAAGCACCCAGCTGGTAAAAGAAAAAGTACTGGCACCAGGAGCATCATCAGTAGTGGTGATCGCCCCGAAAAAACCCGGCACCTATATCTTTTTTGATGATTTCCATCTGGATAAGCCCAAAGGGCAGTTAATCGTAAAATAAGAACAGGATATAAATGGGACAAGTCATCTTTGTTGTCTGGCGTGAATGCTTCGAAGCGTTGCTCGTTGTTGGCATTATATATTCATGGATTAAACGCAATCCCGACAACAGTAACGGCATGCGTTACCTGTTTGGCGGTGTAGGACTCGGTATACTGATATCAGTCATACTGGCTCTCCTTATCAACGGCATATTTAAAGAGCTTACCGATGACCATCAAACAATATTTATGATGGGTATGTCTGCAATGGCCTGCGTGCTGATTGTGCAGATGGTGTACTGGATGAACAAACACGCCCGCAGCATGAAATCCACACTAGAGCTGGAAATGGCGCAGCAGGTAGCCCGCAACTCATGGTGGGGAGCACTATTCATTATTGCGATTGCCATTGCCCGCGAAGGCAGTGAAATCGTCGTATTCCTGTCTGGGCAAATCATGCAGCTCAACAGCCATAATTACTTCAGCTTCTGCATCGCCGTACTTATCGGTATCGCCGTATCAGCCCTAACCTTCTATACCTTTATTCAGACCAGCCGCTTCATTCAGTGGAAAAAATTTTTTACCATAACCGGCATCATATTATTATTTCTGGCCATTTCATTGCTTATGAAAGCAATTGAAGATGGCACCAATATATTACTGGAACATGACATATCCATCCCCGATTTCCTGATTAGCCCCGCATGGGATACCTCACCCTTTATTGACGATAGCGGTTTAATTGGCAGCTTCGCGTCTTCACTCTTTGCCTACCGTTCCCAGCCAATGTGGATTAGCGTCATTACCTTTGGCGTATTCTGGCTGTTAATGGGCATACTGTTTTTAAGGAAGAAATCCACATGAAGCTGTACAGGTTCCTCGCCCTATTCCTGTGTTCGCAACTACTGCCGGCAATTTCGGTAGCGCATGGCTTACGGGCGCCAATCATCAACGACACCAATGCAGTCACAGCCAAAGGCGATATTCCCACTCCGGAAAAATACCATTCAGCTATTCAGGCTTATCAGCAGCAGGTTGTCCAGCAACTGAAAACCACCCAGCAATATCTTGAAGCCATCGTCAATGCCAGCCGGAACGGGCAATTATTACCGGCACAGCAAAACTATATCCGCGCGCATCAAAGCTACGAACAGGTAAGAGTTATTGTCAAACTGTTCGGCAATGCCGACCAGAATATCAACTCACGTGCAGATTACTATCTGCAAGGCATTAACGACCCCGGTTTCAGCGGTTTTCACCGGTTGGAATATGAGCTGTTTGTACGCAAAGACCTGCAACAGGCACAGGCAGAAGCCAGTAATCTGCAATATGGAATCATTGATTTACAAAAGCGGGTTGCTGCTGATGAACTGGACATAGCCAAAGTCGTCCAGGCCGCATCCGATTTTCTGGAAATGATTCTGCAAACCAAGCTTGCTGGCAAGGAAAATCAGTACAGCCATAGCGATTTAGCCGATATCCACGCTAATGTCACCGGTTCTGCCCAAATTGTGCAGCAGCTTACTGACTTTATTCCAGCCGAGCAACGCGTAGCGCTCGACAGCGGTTATCAGCAGATTTTTGCTGTTCTCCGGCGCTATCAGTTACCACAAAATCAGTTTCAGAATTTCAACCAACTCAACCAAGCTGACCATGACCAACTGTATTCCCTGCTAAGCATACAGACCAGTCGTCTGGCACAACTGCGGGCACAACTGGGCATTCGCGTTTATTACAAGTACCCTCATTAAGGTTCAAGTTATGCAAAAAAACACCTTCAGACACCAGCCAGACTCAGCGGCCACGCCTGAAGACAATCCCGCCAGCCCCGGCCGCCGCCACGGCATGAAAATGCTGCTGGCCGGAGGACTGGGTATAGCCAGTATCGGCGTCAGCAAATCAGCCAGCGCAGCCAGCAACTGTACTCACGATTACAATCAGGCAGTCGATTACTGGGGCAGTCATCAGGCCGGTGTGATCACACCTGATACCAAAGAAGCCATTTTTGTTGCCTTTAACGTGACCACGCGAGATAAAGCCCAACTACAACAGCTATTACAGCTTATTTCCCAACGCATCGCCCATCTCACCCGGCCAAAGACACTGGCAGCAGGAAAAAATGACCAGCTGCCTCCGGTGGAATCCGGGCTACTCGGTCACAACCTGTCACCTGACTCGCTTACCATTACCGTAGCCGTGGGCGCCAGCCTATTTGACCAGCGCTTCGGTCTGGCCAAACACAAACCAAAAAAACTGATACCCATGCCGCGCTTTCCCAACGACCGGCTGGAAAAAGACTGGTGTGGCGGAGATTTATCTATTCAGTTTTGTGCCAACAGCCGCGAAAGCGTGATTTATGCCCTGCGCGACCTGATTAGCCACTGCAACCAGTTCATGGTACCCGTTTGGAAAATGGACGGGTTCCTGCCGGCACGAGATATCGACCATCACAGCACCGCCATCAACCTGTTTGGCTTTAAAGATGGTACCGGCAATGCCCCCATTACCGATAGCAAACTGATGGATGAGCTGGTATGGGTAACTGCCGATAACCATGAACCTGCATGGTGTCTGGGCGGCAGCTATCAGGCTATCCGCCTGATTCGCTTTAATCTGGAATTCTGGGACAGAACGCCACTGGAAGATCAGGAAAACGATTTTGGCCGTTACAAAACCAGCGGTGCACCCATCGGCATGCAGCACGAAATGGATGACCCGCAGATGAATCGCGACCCACATGGCGACCGCATCCTGTTTGATTCCCACATGCGCCGTGCCGAGCCGCGTATTCCGGAACGGCATGTAGCCAAGCTGCGCCGGCGCAGCTTCAGTTACTCACTGGGCATCTTACCCAGTGGCCAGCTTGATATGGGGCTGATTTTCGTTGCCTACCAGAATGACCTCAAAAAAGGCTTTATCGACACCCAGAACCGCCTCAACGGCGAGCCACTGGAACGCTATATCAAACCATTTGGTGGTGGCTTCTTCTTTGTTTTACCGGGAATGGCCAGAGAAAACGATTATCTGGGCAAGCAGCTTCTTGAAGGATAAACAGCAAGCAATAAGAACATACCGCCTTCCGGCCTAAGCCTGAATAGCCCAAAGCATATCCATATTAAAAGAGCACTTCGGCATAATCCGTAGTGCTCTGTTTTATTTTATTCAGGCTGAAACTCACCAGCCATCATCTCAGTCACGCAAAATCTTATCCACAATCTCACGGCTGTCTTTAGATAAACTTTCATGCTGCTGAATCCGCTGCAACTGTTCAGCCATTAACGCCTTGCGCTGCGGTTCCAGCCGGCCATACAGATTAAATGCCTGTACCAGACGCGACGCCACCTGCGGATTAAATCCATCAATACGCAATATATGCTCAGCAATAAAGCGGTAGCCACTACCATCGGCAGCATGAAAATGCTCAATATTACGGCTAAAGCTGCCCAGTAATGAGCGTACCTTATTTGGATTTTCCAGACTGAAAGCCGGGTGCTGCAAGGCTGCCTGTACCTGTTGCAGGGTATCGGCACGCTGGCTACTGCCAATCAGAATAAAATACTTGTCCATCACCAGATCATCGTGCGCATAACGCTGGGCAAACTGATTTAATAACTCATTGCGTTTGTCATCGGGCAAATGATTAATGGCCGACAGCATTCCAAATTCATGAGTCATATTGGTGGCGCGCTGCGTATATTCACTTGCAATAGTTTGCAGTAATTGCACTCTGGCCTGTACACCCCATTGCAATAAAGTATTGCGCAAGCTGCGAACGCCGGCCAGATCAGGGTGATACTCCTGTGGTGCAGCGTGCTTACTGTTCTGCTCCTGTGTATCAGCCCATGTACGCCAGTGCGTCAGCGTGTCTTCCATGCTGGCAGCCAAATCATGCAACAGCGCCTGCCGTGCACGTACATACAGCTCAGGATTAATGCTTTGCGCATCCTCCCACAATTCCGCTTCAGTTGGCACCTGTAGTAATACTGCTTTATAAGCCGGGTCAATATCGGCATTCAACGCCGCAGTAATTGCCGCAGCTAGCTCAGCATGATGGGGAGCCGGCTGATTTGCGGCCAGCGCCGCCAGATTGGCCGCAACAGCGCGCCGGTACAGAGTTTGTGCAGCTTCCCAGCGGGCAAAGGAATCACTGTCATGTGCCAGCAGCAACATCAGATCAGCATCACCATACGGATAATCCAGTCTTACCGGCGCACTGAAACCGCGCAATAATGATGGCACCACCTCCTGTGCAACATCGTAAAACACGAATGTCTGTTGTGCCTGATTAAATACCAGTACTGTTTCATCTACCGGTGCATCCGTATCGGCCAGTCTGAATGCCACAGGTGTGCCATCGCGGCCAAGCAGCCCAACTTTTACCGGAATCACCATCGGCTGCTTATCCGCCATATCAGGCGTGGGTGGAATGTACTGCTGCAAATGCAGGCTAAACGTATGATTGCCTGCATCATATTCACCATGCGCTTTAATCTGTGGTGTACCAGCCTGACTGTACCATAAAGCAAACTGCTCCAGATTAACACCATTGGCATCAGCCATAGCCGCGCGGAAATCATCACAGGTCACTGCCTGACCATCATGGCGCTGGAAGTAAAGCTGCATACCTTTCTGAAAACCGGCTTCGCCCAGAAGTGTATGGTACATGCGTACCACTTCGGCACCTTTTTCATACACAGTCAACGTATAGAAATTATTCATTTCCTCATATGAAGCAGGCCGTACCGGATGTGCCATCGGGCCAGCATCTTCGGCAAACTGCATACTGCGCAATACCCTAACATTATGAATGCGGCGTACTGCCCTGCTGGCTCGATCGGCTGAAAATTCCTGATCACGGAATACCGTCAGGCCTTCTTTCAGCGACAACTGAAACCAGTCACGACAGGTTACCCGGTTACCCGTCCAGTTATGGAAATACTCATGACCAATCACACCCTCAATTGCTTCAAAATCGGCATCGGTAGCCGTATCACTGCTGGCGAGTACATATTTAGTATTGAAAATATTCAGGCCTTTATTTTCCATGGCGCCCATATTGAAATCGCTCACAGCCACGACCATAAAAATATTCAAATCGTATTCCAGATTAAAACGCTCTTCATCCCACTGCATCGCATGCTTCAGTGACTCCAGCGCAAAACCTGCCTTGGCACGGTCTTCCGGACGGGTATAAAACTTCAGCGCCACCTCTTTACCGCTGCGAGTTGTAAAACTGCCCTCCAGCACCGCCAGTTGTCCCGCCACCAGAGCAAACAGATAGCTTGGCTTGGCAAACGGGTCACGCCAGCATACCCAGTGGCGACCATTGTCCAGTTCACCGCTATCAATCAGATTACCATTAGACAACATAACCGGATAACGCCGCTTATCACCAATAATAGTGGTGGTAAACTGACTCATCACATCTGGTCGGTCAAAATAATAGGTAATCTTGCGAAAACCTTCTGGCTCATTCTGGGTATACAGATTATCACCAGACTCATACAGCCCCATCAGCGTTTTATTTTGCGCCGGATACAATCTGGTGGTGATTTCCAGCACAAATTCACTGTCTGGCACAGCATGAATAAGCAGCTTTTCATCTGTAACTGCATATTCATGCGGACACAAAGACTTACCATTTAAAACAATCTGCAATAGCTCAGCGCTGCCATCCAGTACACAAGGTTTGCCTGTCTGCCGCGGCACCACAGTCATGCGATTGAGGACAGTGGTATAAGCATCCTCCAGAGAAAAAGTCAGATTAATATCAGCTACCGCAAAATCCGGTGCCTGATAATCTTTTAAGTAATGAACGACTTTATTTTCACTCATATCTAACACTCTTAAATATCCAAATCTGTTCTGTCTATTGTACGGCTACCATGCACACAATCAACCCCATCACCGCCGTGTACAGTAGCAACAACATTTCCGCCTTAAAATGCAGCCATTATTACCCAGACTCAATCCCTGCCATACATAATCTGTACCACCTGCATCAAGCGGGTATAGTCATATCTAACCTGATAACCGCCACTCCCACCAATACCACTACCGGTTTTCATAATCGATAACACCATCACAGCAGACTGAACAACCACATCATTAGCAAGCCACTCATCTGATGAATCAGAAAAAAATACCGAAAATAGCATCAGCCACAACCAGCATTCCCAATGCTTACGCCATAATATATCAGATTAGTAAAATAAATCGGATAAACGCCTTTTATCGTCGTGCTGATAAACATTCCAATACAACCATAGCCCATCACTAATCCGGTCTCAGTCCGGCGCAGGAACACATTCTCCCCTCTATAATCATTATTCCTTAACCAGCCCAACCTTGCGTAGAAGTTAGCCGAAAAAATCATCACCTTAATACACACCACCCCACTCACAACATCTGCATTCAGATATTGCCAGCAACAGCAATAAACTGTGATACAGTATTATGACTTCAGGCTGGCTATGCAGCTAATAACATGCACTATATTAAATACATGAATATAGGTCTGCCAGCACCAGAAAGTCATTTAGCATAAACAACCTTATACCCACGTATAATTTCCTAAAAAATAAAACCATGTTTTCGATTCCTGTTTTCCAGTCTCTAAAGGATATATCATGAGCCGGCCGCCCGAGTTAAAACGTACATTGAAAAACCGACATTTACAGCTAATTGCCATCGGCGGTGCAATCGGTACCGGCCTTTTTATGGGTTCAGGCCGCACCATCAGCCTGGCAGGGCCATCCGTACTGTTTACCTACATCATCATCGGCGCATTCCTGTTTTTCGTTATGCGTGCCATGGGTGAACTGCTGTTGCACAATCTGCATTACAAATCCTTTGTCGACTTCACCACCGATATTCTTAATCCTACTGTCGGCTATTATGTTGGCTGGTCATACTGGTTTTGCTGGGTAGTAATTGGCATGGCCGATATCGTAGCCATTACCGGTTATACCCAGTTCTGGTGGCCAGATGTACCACTCTGGCTGCCCGGTATCATATGCATTATTGTCCTGCTGGTACTGAATTTATTATCCGTCAAACTGTTTGGTGAGCTGGAATTCTGGTTTGCGCTAATCAAGATTCTGGCTATTCTGGCGCTGATTGGCTGTGGCAGCTATCTGTTACTCACTGGCTTTGTCAGCTCCAGCGGCATTCAGGCACGAATCAGCAACTTATGGTCTTACGGTGGCTGGATGCCACATGGCTGGTCCGGCTTTTTTGCTGCCTTTCAGATTGCCATCTTTGCTTTTGTTGGTATCGAACTGGTTGGTACAGCATCGGCCGAAACAAACGACCCCAATACCACCCTGCCTGCCGCCATCAATAAAATACCGGTGCGCGTGATTGTCTTTTATGTACTGGCCTTAACTATTATCATGACAGTTACCCCGTGGAGCATGGTTGCGCCAGACCGTAGCCCGTTCGTCAACATGTTCACCCTGATTGGCATTAGCGCCGCAGCCACCATTATTAATTTTGTTGTGCTGACTTCGGCCATGTCCTCTGCCAATAGCGGCATGTATTCCACCGGCCGCATGCTATACGGCCTGTCAAGAAACGGCGTTGGCCCGAAGGCCTTCGCGCGGCTATCAGCTACAGGCGTGCCACAAAACGGCCTGATCTATTCCTGCGCCCTGCTGCTGATTGGTGTTGGCCTGCTCTATGCCGAAGGTGATGTCATGAAAGTATTTACCATCGTCACCACCGTATCCAGTATCTGCTTTATCTTTGTCTGGGCAGTTATCCTGATTGCCTACCTGCGTTATCGCAAGCTCTATCCTGAGGCACACGCACACTCAGTCTACAAAATGCCTTTTGGCATACCGATGTGCTATGTCTGCCTGATATTCTTTGTATTTGTGCTGTATCTGTTCAGTCAGGATAAGGATACCCTTACTGGCCTGCTGGCTACCCCTGTCTGGTTTATTCTGCTGACCATGCTCCTGCCCATGTATCGCCAGCAACTGAAAAAACGCATCACCTATTCAGATACCACCGGCACCAAGCAGTAACATTCAGAAAGGCTGTCCTGTTTAACCATCATCGGTGCAGTTAAATAGGACAAAATAACCGCCAATATTAAATAAAGCGCTTACGCGCTTTATTTTTTACTACTCATAATCAGGATAGTGCCAGAACGGCTGTCCAACCTGCGGCGTAGAAGCCTGCGCATTATGGCGCGGTACCACCGGTTCCGCTTCATAAGCCAGCCGCCCGGCATTAACCGCCAGCGCAAATGCCTCTGCCATCATTACCGGATCGCCACTGCGCGAAACCGCCGTATTAAGCAATACACCATCAAAACCCCACTCCATGACTTTTGCCGCATGCGAAGGTAAACCCAGCCCCGCATCTACAAGCAGCGGGATATCTGGCAAGCGTTCACGCAATACATGCAGCGCGTATTCATGTACCGGCCCCAGACCTGTACCGATTGGCGCAGCCCAAGGCATCAGTGCCTGACAGCCAACATCCAGCAAACGGCGGCAGGCAATCAAATCTTCCGTACAATATGGCAATACTTTGAAACCATCCTTAATCAGTATATCCGCAGCCCGTACCAACTGAAATACATCCGGCTGTAAAGTATCATCATCGCCAATCAGTTCCAGCTTGATCCAGTCAGTGTCAAATACCTCGCGCGCCATCTGAGCCGTAGTCACCGCCTCTTCCACACTCAGGCAACCGGCAGTATTGGGAAGAATAGGCAAAGCCAGCTCCTGTAACAAGCCCCATAAACCCCGACCATGCTCAGCCGAGGTAGCGCCCTGCCGGCGCAAGGCTACAGTAATCATGGCTGGTTGCGCTTTTCTTACTGCTGTACGCAGCACTTCCAGAGTAGGATAAGCAGCAGTGCCCAACAGCAAACGACTATCAAACTGCTCATCATAAAGTTGCAAAGCCATAAGCCATCCCCCTCTTCACATAAAATTAACCAATATTCCCAAATAGCCGCACTAAAAACCATCCGCAGTAAAGAATGTTAGATTTTATAACCAGAACAATAACTTTGCACCTATTTCACCTGACAGAACCACATCAGCTATTGTCACCATGCTTCGGCATACACCGAAACAGCCAGAATACTGCTTATTCCGGATACAAAAGCGTGAGCACAGGCAAGAATCAGACAAAGCTTACTGAAATTCCGCGTCAGATTTCTTGGTCAGGCGGCTACGCAAATCATGGCGGAAAACTTCAATCGTCCACATCCATAGTAGCGTACCCACCAGCTCAGAGAACAGCTCATCAAACGGCAGATTCCATAGTGCCGGTGACAGATTCAGTACCGGCAACATCATACCGTGAAACAGAATAGTTACCCCGATCCCAAACGCCAGCCCCTGCCCTAGCTTAACTTTAGGAAAAATCTCAGCAGCCATACAGTAAATCACCGCCCACACAATTGAAAACAGAATATGCACCGCACTACCGCCCCAGTTCACCACCTGATCAGAATAGGTGTAAACCATATTGTGCATATCAATGCCCATATCCTGAATTATCTGAATCGTAGGAGCCACACGGTCTGGCATACGTGGAGGCATCACCCCTTCCGTACCCGATTTCACAAAAGCTGCAATCAGGCCACCCATAATACCGGCCAAAAAAGCCACCGCATAATTGCGGTTCGCAGGTTGTGTGCGAGTAAACAGATTAAGCATAAATTCAATTCCTCTTAATGTAATAATGATTGTTATAATTTTTTATTAACTAATTAACAAAATAGACTCAAGTGTAAATGTAGACTAGAGACAAATTCAAGCAGATTTACCCTTTAAAGTCGAATATAGCGGCTGAATATAGTACCGGCAAAAATCTGGCTGGCTATCTTACTCATTAGCACATTAATTTTATTTATAAACAAACCAGCATTATTTCAGAAAATATTTTCAGAAGAAAATATCATTTCATTAAAAAATAAACAGATTAAATTGATTTAACAGCAGGTACACTATCGTTCCCTTACCTGTAGACAAAATATATTCCTGTTTTTACCGGAATGACTGCAACAGAAATACCCGCAAAATCCCATTACACAGGCAAAGACTGCCACCAGCCAAACAGCAAAAAACCCTGTATTCAAACAGGGTTTGCAGAAACAAATCAGCACAGCAGCCAAATACTAGCCACCCACTACCGGACTAACAATATCTACCTTGTCCTGCGGTTGCAAATGGTAGCTTGAATAGTGCTTTCTGGCGACAAAAGCCGTATTTACCGCAACAGCAAATGGCGCTTCTAGCATCAGATACTCAACCAGATCAGCGACCGTACTGCCATCAAAAATAATCACATCATCATTAACACAAATATCCATCAATCTGCCTCCCCATTCTGATTTACCGGCAAAACATCAATGTGATAGCACGCCTGAGCATCCGGCAATGACTGCTGTTGCATTAAATTCTGCAATACACGCACCGTAGCAATACTCACCGTAGGCGAAATCATAAAACCATGCCGAAACAAGCCATTAACCGTTACAACACGATTCTGTATATCATAGCGAATTTCCGGGCTTTCATGATTAAGCGTAGGACGCAGCTCAGCCATACTTTCCAGAATCCGAGCCTCTCCAAAAGCCGGATGAACCGTATACAGAGCAGACATCAGCTCCAGACCACTGCGTACACTCAGATTACTGTCATCTTCACTTTCAATCTGTGTCGCCCCGATAACAAACAACTTATCCTGCTTGGGCGCAATATAAATAGGATAGCGCGGATGCAATACCCGCACCGGCCGGTGAAGCTCAATATCCGGTGCATACAGGCGCAACACCTCTCCCCGCACTCCGCGTAAACGGCTTTGACCGTGACTATTCCAGTTACCTTTGCCTCCGTAGCCACGACAATCCAGCGTCCAGTGAGCCAGAGCAGCACATTCCGCCAAATCACTGCTGCGCCCCCAATGGCAGCTTACCTGCTGCCGGTCGAGCACATCCGCCAGTGCCAGCAGAGTTTGCCGGTTATCGAGCTGTCCTTCCGTCGGCAAAAACAGACCCTGCTGAAAACGGCCTGCCAGTTGTGGCTCGTGTTCACTAATTTCCTGATTATGCCATACCTGCCAGACACTACTGTCCTGATGGGCACGTTGCAAATGCTGGGAAAACTGCTTGGCCAAAGCATGATCCTGCGGATGCCACACAATCAGCGAACCATTTTGCTGCATGAATACCGGTGTCGGAAACGAATCCACCCACTGGCGCCAGATGGGCAGACTGGCATAGCCTAGCTGTACCACCAGCGGCGTTGCTTCCACAGCTTCTGCCGTAGGTGCCAGCATCGCGGCAGCCGCAAAAGCAGCAGCATCTTCACCATTACGCTTACCAGCATTGAACAATATCACCTTACAGCCCTGATCTGCCAATAACCATGCAGTCAGGCGACCCAATAAACCACCTCCCAGTACCGCAACATCATATTGTTTCATTGTGCACCTATTTTCCTTGACCTGAATCTGTATTCAGCTCGTATCGGCCTGCATCCTGTAGCGCCAGCAATTAATCCACACAAAACATTACACTGCGCTCAACCATCCATTTCTTGAACAAATCCACCCCAGCAGGTATAACCCCCATATTACTCATAACAGGTATACACCACCATGGCCAAGGTTTTTCCGTTACATCCCAAACATCCCGAACGAATCTGTTGGGGCTGCGACAAATACTGCCGTGCCGATGACCTGCAATGCGGTAATGGCTGTATCCGTATCCCTCACCCCTGTGAGGATTTCGGCGAACAGTGGTATCTGGATGGAGACTGGTCCGGTCTGCTCTCCGACAAACAGCTCGCACAAATTGCCACAACCAGTAAACCATCTGCGCCAGAAATCAAAGCGCAAAAACCCCACATCAAACTGGCATTAAAAAAATAGCTCAGCCCTAATGTAACAGCAAGCACACCTTGCTGTCAGAACCTGTATCGCAAAAAAACAAATTCCTTAATCCAGCTCATAATATTTACACGCAAACAGCAGTCTGCATAGATTTAAAATTAATCGCCTTTAATATAAACCTAATAAGTATTAATTAAAATCAAACAGACAAACAGCAACCAATCAACACAAAAGCACGAAGCAAACAAATAGAGACATCATAAGCAATAACTGCACCGCAGCAGATAACGCCTGTACAACACACAATCAAAATAATTCAGCACACCGGTGCTGCAAATTTAAAAATAACCAACGCAAGCTCAAGCTTATCTCATGATGCATTTATCATAAAATAGACTTGCTTCAGCAGTACAGATACCCGAAACAATATTAATCGCAACAAACAGCAAAATTAGTGGCAATAAATAACACCAGCCGGCACACACTAAAATTACTTTTAACCAAACAGCACAACAGATAAAAATAAATCGCCTGCAAAAATCCGCAGGCGAGTATCAAATGCTATATCCTCTAGTTTTAGATTATGCCTCTGTATTCTTGGCCTTTTCCAGACGAAATGTCTGCGTTACAAACTGTAATTTATGAGCACAGTTTTGGCAATAGCCCGTAAAATTACAACAACAAAAGACAATAATCATCTTATTTTTCTTAAATATTATTATTAATGTTGCACAAAAAATCAGATTAACGAATTTTCTTGCCATATAAGCAACAAAATCGGGCAGATGACATAACCATCACCTGCCCGTACCATACAAAACCGGATGCAATATCCGTTAGCTCATCTGTACCGCCTGAATTGCCGTCAGAGCAATAGTGTAGACAATGTCTTCAATCAGAGCACCACGAGACAAATCGTTCACCGGTTTATTCAGACCCTGCAACATCGGCCCAACACTCAGCACATGCGCACTGCGCTGTACGGCTTTATAAGTTGTATTACCGGTATTTAAATCAGGGAATACAAATACCGTTGCCTGACCGGCCACCTTGCTGTCAGGTGCTTTCTGTCTGCCCACGCTCGGTACACTGGCCGCATCATACTGCAAAGGTCCGTCAATATGCAGATCAGGGCGTTTTTGCTGTGCCAGTTTAGTGGCAGCAGTAACCGTTTCCACATCGGCACCACTGCCTGATGAACCAGTAGAATAAGAAATCATCGCCACTTTTGGTTCAATACCAAATGCTTTGGCAGAATCCGCAGACTGAATAGCAATATCAGCCAGTTGCTCGGCAGTAGGATTCGGATTTACCGCACAGTCACCATATACCAGCACCTGATCCGGCATCAGCATAAAGAATACACTGGATACCAGACTGGCACCCGGAGCAGTTTTAATCAGCTGCAAAGCCGGACGGATGGTGTTGGCTGTAGTGTGTACAGCGCCGGATACCAGACCATCCACATCACCTGTGGCCAGCATCATAGTGCCCAGCACCACCGTATCCTGCAACTGTTCAGCAGCCTGTTCAGCAGTCAACCCTTTGCTCTTTCTCAGCTCTACCATCGGCGCAATATAGCGTTCACGGATACTGTCAGGGTCAATGATTTCCAGCGAGGCTGGTAAAGTAATTCCTTTCGCCTGCGCCACTTCTTCCACTTCGGCTTTTTTTGCCAGCAGCACACAGCGGGCAATACCCTTATTTTCACAAATGGCAGCCGCAGCAATAGTGCGTGGTTCATTACCCTCAGGCAGAACAATGCGTTTATTCGCAGCACGGGCACGCGCCATCATCTGATAGCGGAATGCTGCCGGTGCCAAATGTTCTGCTACCGGTTTAGCCAGCTCCCCGCAAAGCAGCTCGGCGTTTAACTGGGCAGCCACAGCCTTGGCCACATCCTGAGCCTGAGCAGCCTCTACACCAGCCGGTACAGCAGTAACCACACCGATACATTCAAGCTTTTTACCGTGTGCAGCCAGTGCAGCCTGCACTTCTGCGGCAAAACCTTCTGCCGGTGCAGTTTGGGCATCGGCGGTTAAAATAAAGCCACTGATTTCAGTATGGCCATGTGCATAATCATGCAAAGCCAGTTGCAACTGGGCAGCCACCGCAGCCGGCGTCTGGTCAGCTACTGCCGCCACCAGAATCACCCGTGCATTCAGTGCTGCCGCAATCTTCACATTTTGTGCAGGCAGGTAAGTCCGGCCGGCTTCAGGCACAGCACCCTCAACCACCACCACATCGTGCTTGGCCTCAGCCATCTGGTGGAAAGCAGCAACAAACTCTTCTACCACATCATCTGCCTGCCCCTGATACACACGCTCATCCAGACTCGCCAGCGACTGTGAAGCAGGCAAACTCTGCTGTAATACAGCCTGCACCAGCGCAGCATCATCCGCAGCCACATCCGTTGCTACCGGTTTGAAGTACAGCGGTACATGCCCGGCTTGTATAAAAGCCTGTGCCACACCCAAACCAACCACAGTCAGACCTGTCTGAGCTCCAGTCGGTACCAGCAAAAATTGCGACATAACTATCCCTTTCGTTCAAATAACACCAGCAGCAACTGCTGCACTTACTTTATCCCCAACGATTATAATTTACTTCGTTTCACCACATCACAAACTACATCAACTTTTGCATGAAAAAACACAAACCAGCCGGATATCCCAGCCGGCCACAGCCAGTTAAATCATTACTTATCAAACCATCCCCAGTCTGAATATAGCATCAGTACAGGCATAGCAACACAAACCATTATTTATCAAACCATTTTTAACTTGCCACTGCTGTGAATGCTATCTTTAGCTTGAATGATAATAGCACCCGCATCAATCAGACCTTGGTTATTGACGTTATGGCCTAATAAGGCAACTCGGTTTTTACCTAATATCGTCCCGGAGTTTCCTATATCCTTCTTCGCTAGCACCGTGACCTTTTTACCCGATAATAATGCCCCTTCCGACGTTAATTGTGGGCGGTTATTTTGTAAAAATAATTCAGGATTCTATACCGTTTCATTTTATTAGAATTCAATAACGGCTTATCACTTGACAGGGGGGATGGAACAAATAAAGTACAGTATAGTTTTATAATCTTGTAAGATCCTAAATTGAATAACTAATCATTGAATGTCATCTGCGATTATTTGCTGGAAAGTACGCAAGATGAATCGGTTAAAGTGAGATTTCAAGATCGGGCATGTTAAATATAGAATTTGGTGACAGAGTTAACTGTCACCTTTAACTGAAAATACACAAAATTTAGGATAGGGTCGCCAACAAGTTAAGTCCATGCTAAAGAAGCATCATCATTAACCCAAACAGCTTCTGCTGGACAAGTGTCATCAAAAAACCAATAATCATCCATCAATTTTTGTTTATCAAACATTATCTGCCACCAGCAAGAAATAGATTCTTATTTAGGTCCACTCCATATTAATTTATTTCTTAGCTGATAAGGAACCAATTCAAATAATTTCTTTATTCTTTCTATATGCCCTCGATAATTTGGGGATATGTCTTCATTACAATTATCATAATAAAACTTAGCTTGATGATTTAAAAACCATATATCATGTTCTTCAAAATCTTTTTCTAAAATACTAATCATAATATTATGAACTAATTCAGCTTCATAAAAACATGATATATCTTTCGCCTTTCTAAATGCATTTTGAGACTGAACATTTCTAATATACGATAATGCAAATCCTAACATTTCTTTATATATGTCACATTTATTCATATTAATTTTTCCTTTTTGGCAATGGTCTCATATCTGCTGGAGGTTTATCTGTTGGCACCCATCTCCCATTATTTATTAATTTTTTAATATAAGAGGCATCTCCTGTTATCTTATAGATTTTCATTGCTGCTACCATCCTATGATGACCAGCTCCAACATAATAGTTACCTTTATTATCTATATAACCACAAATACAAACAACAAATTAAGCAAGAAAATAGCCATCATCTAAATTTTGCCAAGCAAGCTGACAACAGCCACAGACAGGTGAACAGAAAAAATAGACAGATCAATTTTTCATTAATCAAATTAGCTGCTGGCCTTTAATACTTATTTAATATCACTAATTTAGTATTTCAGTATTGTCCGGTTTCAGTGTACGCTCTTTAACAGCTTCACCCCTAATGAACCCAGAAAAAACTACAGAGAAAATAATGACACAAATAATAAAACAATCATTTTTAATGACATTTAGAAAAAAAGTTAGCGCCCACAATGAGAATTGACCTGCTGGAAAAACTAGCGCACCAGAAATTCCTTGCACCCAGTTAGCGTATACTGACTTAAAAATTCTGTATAAAAAACGGTAACACCTGTCTTCAGCGGCTATCGCTATCAAAGTTATCACCAACCAAAACCCTGTCAGACTCAGACCTCAATACACACCATCATCTGCTAAGCTGTGTGGGCAAACATCCGGCAATTTAAAGGTGGCCGTTATCCCAGTGCTACAGATTGGCCAGCGCTCTGCTCATCTCATAAAAATCGCCCCGCATTTGAGACCACAGATTGTCACGCGCCTGATCAAACTGCTCTTCGCGGCCAAGCAGTTTACCTTCAGTAAAAGCCGTATACTTTCTGGGCACATGGCCGTCAAACCAATAATAAGTCTGCGATGAGGAACTTTTTGCACTGTAGTGGCGGTTTAAGTTATATAGCCCGCTGGAATGCACTTCAGCCTCCATCACCGCCTCATTAACCGTCTTCACACTATATTGTTTGAAATAAAAATCCTCATAAACGGCCTGATCAATCATATTACCATTGTCATCAGCCACCTGTTTCGTACCCACCCGCAGATTTTCATGCTTGTCACTGGTTTCAATATTCTCTTTATACTGCTGAAAATGGCCACGAGTCATACTCACATCAATCACCAGATTAGCCGCGCTGGCACTGTTTACAAAACTCACATAATTCTTTTGCAGCGCAGAGCGAATTTGGTCAGCCAGATAGCTATTGCCGCGGACAAATATCTGTACCTGTCCCTTACGTGCATAAACATCAGCCAGTTTAGTCGCATTTTTATATGAATTACCATAAGGACTGTATACCTCACTGGCCGCACTGAACAAACTGGCTGCCTCACGGTATTCACTCAAATGTTTTGCCTTGCGCACAATAGCCTGTGCCCGCTGATACTGGTTTTCTGCCTCAATAGTGCGCCATTTTTTTTCATAGATATCAGCTAGCTTAGCACTATCCTTATAATTACCTAAAGGCAGATAAACATCATGCGCCTTACGGAAATTTACTGCTGCCTGCTTATAATTACGCTCTCTCACATCTGCCTGCGCCTCAGCATAAAATTCCTGTGCAGCAGTTTTATAATACAGCTTCTGATTATCCTCAGCGCGCTTATAGATATCTTTATAATTAAAATATTCATAGCCCTGACGATATAGCTTGGCCTTGCGCAGATAGTCACTACTATTAGTCGCCACAATGGCACTGGCCTGCTGATAAAACTGTATTGCCAGAGATTCCTTCAGCCCGTCCACCGTATACAGGCCTAAATATTGCTCAATAAAAGCACTGTAGCTTTTTTCTTCCAGCTCAGTTTTCAGCGCCAGCAACAACTGATAGTTCTTAATCCGTGTATCATAATCCACCGCCGCAGCCTGCTGAATATTTTTCTGTGCCATCTGGGTCAGGCTGCCGACTGTAGCCTGCAAATACAGAATATCCTTGTCTTTCCAGGGTTTATTCTGCTGTTTCAGCTTCTGGCTTTTCGCATTGAAATTGGTGGCCAGAATTTTCACGCCGCCGATATAATCGCCGGTTTTAAACTTGTCTTCCGGCTTAACCGGCAACACACAACTTGCCAAAAACAAACATAAAAATACCAGTAAAAGTTTCCTCATTTATATATCCCCTCAGCTATAAAAACAGGCATCTGGCAAAGAATAAACTGCATATTAACATTGACTAAAAAAACCGACAATCAATACAGCTATTAGCCTCACTTCATTTTGCACCGATATAATTTCCCTATCCTAACACAGGAACAAGTCATCTGATGCGGCCAAAATCCCGACACCAGAATCTCCGCTACTGAACAGCAAAAGCCCTGTACGCATTCTAGTGAGATGAAATTAAGCTAAAATACAGACATCAGTGTAGCAAACAGGCTGAAGACCTCCTCAACAATCCACAGCCTGCGATAACAATCCATCGCATCCATAGCTGTATCAGTTAAAGACAACAGATAATGCTATTTAAAACAAAAAATCCATATTACAATCCGGCGAAAACCCACCATACACCCTATGGCTTCCGCAATCTGGAACCCACGGTCATCAAACAACTTGAAGTCTGGCGCTGGAGCTGGGAAAGGCGTGTTCAACACCTGCCCAAACCACCGCAACAGGGCTATGAGTGCTTCGCTCACCACTGGCATCAGACACCAGACTTTACCCTCAGCGGCAACCGCCTGTGGTGGATTAGTCATGCCACATTGCTACTGCGTTTGCAGCAATGCACGATTATCACCGACCCAGTATTCTCCCAGCGGGTATCTCCAGTGACATTTGCCGGCCCGAAACGCCGCACCCAGCCGGCAGCCAGCATTGCCCAGCTTCCACCCATTGATGTTATTGTCTTATCACACAACCATTACGACCATCTGGACAAAGACAGTATCCGCCAGTTGGCTGCCCGTTTTCCGGCCATTACAGCCGTTGTGCCGCTAGGCCTGAAAAACACATTGCAAAAACTGGGCGTTAACAACGTAATTGAACTGGACTGGTGGGAGCAAGTAAGCATTAAAGATATTCAGTTCCATGCCGTACCGGCACATCACTGGAGCCAGCGCGGCATCTTCGATCGCAACCGTAGCCTGTGGTGTGGCTGGATAATGCAAATGCCTCAGGGCAGCAGTACTTATTTCAGTGGTGACACTGGTTTCAGCGAAATAATGTTCCGGCAGATAGCTGAACATTTTGCCCCCATAGATATGGCTGCCATCCAGATAGGTGCCTATGCGCCGCGCTGGTTTATGCACAATCAGCACATCGACCCACAACAGGCAGTAACTATTTTTAAAATATTGCAATGTCGTCAGGCCGTTGGTATCCACTGGGGCGCTTTTGAGCTGGCCGATGAACCACTGGATGAGCCACCACAACTGCTGGCCGCAGCCTGTGTACAGCAGCAACTGGCTGCCTGCCGCTTTGAAAGTATCAAAATGGGAGCCAGCCGCCTCATTCCTGCCTGATCTGACAGGAAACTTTGGCAGCGGAATATGATTTTCAACAGAACTGGCCGGATAGCGAAATCATTCGTACCCAGCATATAGACCTTGCTGAAAGCAAGTATTTCATTTTACTGATAAAACCACAGTAAGAGAAACGCTGAATCGAAAAGTTATCAGCGCGTATTGACCGAATAGACAGGCAAAAGCTAACTGGTCAGACAGATTGCACCCTGATATAAAAATCCCGAATTAAACAACTAAAACCAATCCCATTCAGCCTGAATAAAACTGGCTTTAACCTTCACACCTGATTACGTAAATCAGCCATCATACGATTAAATTCTTCACGAAAAGCAGGAGCAACATAGGGGCGCAACAACGTGAGCGTCTGGTATGTACCGCGAAATTTCGAGGCTTCAGTCAGCTTGCGTTCATACAGAGCATTATCATAGTCACACCAGTATTTGGTAATCAGCCAGATATTAACCGCCAACTCCTTGCGAGCAATTTCATCTGTCTGAATAAACCCGATATCAGTCAACTGCTGCAACAGCTTTTGCAGCAATGGCGACACCTGTATCCGCGTGAAATTATTGTGTTCACCCAGCAGCTCGGCACTGCGCGATAACATCGCATTTAAATCACTAAACAGAAAACGGTATTTCCACATCACATCGTAGACACCAAACATATAATTCTTGATGGCATCCGTGTCCTGTGGCATTTTGGCCTGTTGCAGATAGCACAACAGTTCCTCACTGTAGCGCTTGAACAACTGCATAATAATTTCATCTTTATTACGAAAGTGATAATACAGATTGCCCGGACTGATACCCAGATAAGAAGCAATATGATTGGTACTGGTATTACGCTCACCCTCTTCATTAAACAACTTCAGACTGGCATCAATAATACGATTATAAGTATTGGGGCGTGATTCTTTCACCATATTAATTTCTTTCAGATTATGCAGTGTCTTACCGCGCAAATCATACAGATAACATTTTCAGCAACTTGCCATACATCAACTGGCCACCAGCGGCAGTGCTCGTGGCAGCCACACCGGTTCCGGCTCCAGGTGCACCTGAAAACGCTGTGCCACACATTCCTGAACATATTGAGCCAGCGCAACCACATCAGCGGCACTGGCCTGATTTTTATTCACGAGCACCAGCGCCTGCCGCTCATGCACCGCAGCACCGCCAAGCTGATACCCCTTCAGACCACACTGGTCAATCAGCCAGCCAGCAGCCAGCTTCACCTGTCCGTCAGGCTGCGGATAATGCGGTAAAGCGGGATACTGGCTTAACAGTGTGGTCGCCAGCGCAGCCGGCACAACAGGATTTTTAAAGAAACTGCCGGCACTGCCCAGCACACGCGGATCAGGCAGCTTCTGCTGACGGATACGGCATACTGCCTGTGCTACCATAGTGGCCGTTAGCGTCTGTCCCTGAGCCAGTTCTGCCACCACCTGCGCCAGATCACCATAATGCAACTGCGGCGTAAAACTGCGCGACAGAGCAAACCGCACCGCCACAATCACATAACGTCCCTGTTCACCGTGTTTGAAAATACTGTCACGATAAGCAAAACAGCACTCAGCGCAGCTTAGCCAGCGCAGTTGCTGCGCTTCAAGGTCAAAACACTGCACCGCCTCAATACAGGATCGTACTTCAACGCCATAAGCACCAATATTCTGTACTGGTGCAGCTCCCACCGTACCGGGAATCAGGCTGAGATTTTCCAGCCCGCACCAGCCCTGTGCCAGCGTATACTGCACAAATTCGTGCCAGTTTTCACCCGCAGCAGCTTCCACTACCACCCGCTCACCATCATCCGCCACCAGCCGGATACCACGATTGGCCATGCGTACCACCAGCGCCGGATAATCCTCACAAAACAGGATATTACTCCCGCCGCCCAGCCACAGCACACTTTGCCGGTGAAATTGTGGCAACGCCATAATGTCCGGCAACTGAGCACTATCATCCAGCGTTACCAGCCAGCGTGCGCGCACCGGCAGAGCAAAAGTATTTAATGGCTGTAAATCTGCATGTTCAACCACATCAATCATGATTCTCTTTCCGCATGCGCCAGCGCAATTTTTTCACTTTGCCGGTGCAGATACCACACCAGCGCCACAGCCGCACCCGTTAATGCCAGTACCAGCGCCAGCCAGAAACCATACAGCGCCATACCAAAATACAAACCAAATAAACAGCCAAAGCCCAGTCC
This sequence comes from Snodgrassella sp. ESL0253, assembly GCF_013344965.1. Taxonomy (NCBI): domain Bacteria; kingdom Pseudomonadati; phylum Pseudomonadota; class Betaproteobacteria; order Neisseriales; family Neisseriaceae; genus Snodgrassella; species Snodgrassella sp. ESL0253. The sequence continues at coordinate 139,574 of NZ_JAAEDQ010000003.1, forward strand.
CAGCCCCCAGAAACTGAATGCGTGAATCACCATCGGAATCTTGGTCAGCTTGTAGCCACGCAAAGCATACGAAGCAATCGTTTGTGTGGCATCCGATAGCTGGAAAACCGCCGCAAAAATCAGCAGCGTTCCACCCAGCAGAATCACTTCCTGATCAGCAGTATACAGACCCACCCAGAAATGCCGGAACAACAACAGCATCACCCCGGTGAAACAGGCACCCAAAAGCCCCATGCTCAGCCCCACACCCGAAACAAAGCGTGCACGCTGCCATTTACGCGCACCTACAGCCTGCCCGACACATACCGCCAGCGCAATACCCACACTTTGCGGCAACATATAAATCAGAGAAGTAATACTGATTACCACCTGTTGCGCAGCTACCTGAGTTACCCCAAAGCGCGCAATCAGTAGGCTAATAAAGGTAAACAGGCTCACTTCAAGGAAAAACGACATCCCAATCGGAATACCCAGCCGCAACAGAGAACCCTGCAAACGCCAGTGTGGCCAGTCAAAGCGCGCAAACAGCGCAAACGGTGCAAAAAAGCGTTGGCGCACCACATAGATACCCAACACAATCGCATTAAACCAGAAACAGATAGCCGAAGCCAGACCACAGCCCGCCCCGCCCAGCTCCGGCATACCATACTTGCCATAAACAAAAACATAATTCAGCGGAATATTCAGCAACAGCGCAATCAGGCTCACCACCATAATCGGTTTCGGGCGGTTTAAAGACGAAGCAAAGGCATAAAAAGCCCGATGAATCATCGCTGCCGGCATACCCAGCGCAATAAAGAACACAAACTGGCCAAACACACCATTTACATACGTGCCCATATTCAGCCAGCGCTGCATCGGCGCAATCAGCGCCCACAACAGCAGCATACCCAGCACCCCCAGAAACAGCCCGAACCACAGCCCCTGCCGCCCCTGCTCACCAATTTCCGTGGTTTTTCCGGCGCCATACAACTGCGCCAGTATCGGCTGCAACGCCGTCATCACCCCCAGAAAAGTAATATACAGAGTAATAAATACATTCGACCCCAAAGCCACCCCGGCCAGATCATTGGCACTGGCATGACCGGCCATCACCGTATCCACCACACCTACACCCACCTGCGCTGCCTGTGCGACAAGAATCGGCAACGCCAGCCGCAATAACCTGCGGCATTCAGCCAGCAGCTCACCGCGGCCATGCTGATTCAATTCAAACAACATGTTTCACCTACAAACTTAAACAATACAAACAATAAAAGACGGCAAGCCGTCATAAACATCAGGCAGCGTGATGCCGCGTAAATCACAACAAAACAGGCTGCCTGAAATTCTTCAGACAGCCTGTCAGCAAGAAAATCAGTTAAGCGCGTTTGCGGAACTCAAAAGTACGTGAATCAATTTCCACCTTATCGCCATTTTCAACATAAGCAGCCACCTGAATCTCGGCACCACCTACCAGACGGGCATTCTTCATCACTTTACCAGAGGTATCACCTTTTACCGCCGGCTCAGTGTATTCCACTTCACGAACGATAATGGTAGGCAATTCCACAGAAATAGCGCGACCATCATAGAAAGTCACTTCACATTTTTCTTCCATGCCATCCACAATAAACTTGATGGCATCACCAATGTTTTCAGCTTCCACTTCATACTGATTGAATTCATCATCCATGAAAACATACATCGGGTCAGCAAAATAGCTGTAAGTACACTGTTTGCGATCAAGTACTACCACATCAAACTTCTCATCGGCTTTATATACCGTTTCCGTAGCAGCACCAGTCAGCAGATTTTTCAGTTTCATTTTCACCACGGCAGCATTACGACCGGATTTATTGTATTCGGACTTCTGCACCACCATTGGATCATTGCCCACCATAAACACATTACCCGGGCGCAATTCTTGTGCGGTTTTCATCTTTAATCTAACTTCCAAAAATGTTCAGCAAATAGATAAGTACATTATTTTAGCGGAAGATGGCAGAATCTGGCTAGTTTTTCCAGCGCACCATCCTGCGCATGCAGCATTTCAGACCACGCTGCGGCCGCTTTTACCCAATTTTGCCAGTCCGCACACAAATCCTGCCACGCCGCTACACGCCTTAACCCGTCCAGACTGCCTGCCCCATTCAAATCATCCGACAACACCATAAAAGCCGCCCGCAATCCTGCTGGCCAACCTGCCGTAGCCTTGTTCCAGAATGCATGCAGCTTGTGCAGATGAGCATCATCATCCTGCCGGTAAATATGCCAGAAAAACGGCAACCCAGCCCATAAGGCACGCACAAAACTGTCCTCACCGCGCACAATCGCCGCATCAGCCAGCCACAGCAAGCGGTCAAAGGCCGCCTGCGGCACAAACGGAATGCGCACCAGCGTCAGCTTACCCACTACCCAGACATCGCCGTCCTGTTGCAGAGCATCTGGGGGGATTACCTGTTGAGCGCGCAAACTGTCTATCACCTGCCCCCCGGCCAGCCACAGCGTTATCGGCGTATCTGCCTGCTGCCACATTGCCATCCATTGCGGCCAGCATACCGAAGCATAGGCAAACACCAGCCACAACTGGCCGCTATGCTGCAACGGCAAACCATACTGCTGCCTGAATGCCTGCTGTAGCAACGGCTGTTGCAAGAATTCAGCCCGCTCAGCCACATAATCAGCTTCACGCAACAAGCCACCACTGGCCGCATCAATACCCATAAACCAAAAATACTTTTCCAGCCCATTGGCCTGCAACGATGGCATAGCATGTAAATCCACCGCCCAGTCTTCTGCCGTCAGATATTCCCAGTTCAGCCATAATGGCCGGCATTCAGTCATGCGTGCCAGCACCGCTGGCGGCAAATCACAGCCAAATGTCTCAATCACCAGCACCGGATCGGCAGCATCAGCCAGTTGCCGTTGCACCACAGCCTCATCCTGCCACACTTCCACCATAATCTGCGCCTGATAGCCGGCACGTTCCGGTACCAGCCTGTCCAGTGCGTCCACATCATCAATCCACAAGCGTACCCGCAAGCACAAATAATCTGCCAGCAGGCAGCTTAAGCGCCAGCCCACTCCCACATCACCAAAATTATCAATGACCCGCACAAATACCCATGCCTCAGTGGCCAGACCATCCGGCGATGCACACACAGGCAGATTCAGAGAATGCATAAAAATTTCCTTACCAGCAGCATAACTTAACCCATCACCACCACTACCCGTCATTCTGTCAAGAGCAAAACAGACTTGACAGAATGATTTTATCCACATGAATTAAATTTACAGCACCAAAGCGTGTAAAAAGATGAAACAGAGTTACTCCAGTCTTATATATTTTTAAATATATGTTTTTAAAAGATTTAATTTTCAGGCTTATTTTTTAGGCAAGCACATACAAAGCTTGATTTTCAGGCAATTATCCAAGCACAACTTTCATTTTCCACAGATTTATCCACAAATATTGTGGGCATATCTTTAACCCCTTTAACAACAAGGTTTTTTACACCAAATCGTCCTCACAATGAAAAATAATCAGAAACCAATGACTGCTATGGTAAAATAAACAATGCTCTCCAAAGTAGTAAAGCCATTATGTCTGATGCACTTTTTGCCAAAGAAACCATAACAGTATCTCTTGAAGAAGAAATGCGCCGCTCCTACCTCGATTACGCCATGAGCGTTATCGTAGGACGCGCCCTTCCCGATGTGCGTGATGGCCTGAAACCAGTTCATCGCCGTGTACTGTACGCCATGCACGAGCTGAACAACGACTGGAATCGTGCCTACAAAAAATCAGCACGTATTGTCGGCGATGTTATCGGTAAATACCACCCGCACGGCGACACCGCCGTTTACGACACCATCGTACGTATGGCACAGGATTTCTCCATGCGCTACATGCTGGTAGACGGACAGGGTAATTTTGGTTCCGTTGACGGCGACAGCGCCGCAGCCATGCGTTACACCGAAATCCGCATGGCAAAAATTGCGCACGAATTACTGGCCGATATCGATCAGGAAACCGTCGACTTCATTCCCAACTACGACGGCAACGAAAGCGAACCAGCTGTACTGCCCACACGGATTCCGGCACTGCTGGTTAACGGCTCTTCCGGTATCGCCGTCGGCATGGCTACCAATATACCGCCGCACAACATCAACGAAGTGCTTGGCGGCGCCAAAGCCCTGCTGGCCGACGAAAATCTCAGCATTGACGAACTTATCGACCTGATTCCGGCACCGGATTTTCCTACCGGCGGCATCATTTATGGCCTCTCCGGCGTGCGCGAAGGCTACCGCACCGGCCGCGGCCGCGTCGTCATGCGTGGCAAAACCCACATCGAACCAATCGGCAAACACGACGATCGCGAGGCCATCATCATTGATGAAATCCCGTATCAGGTAAACAAAGCCAGACTGGTCGAAAAAATTGGTGAGCTCGTACACAGCAAAGTTATCGAAGGTATTTCCGACCTGCGCGACGAATCAGACAAATCCGGCATGCGTGTAGTTATCGAACTCAAACGCAACGAAAATGCTGAAGTTGTACTCAACCAGCTCTATAAACTAACGCAGCTGCAAGACAGCTTCGGTATCAACATGGTGGCACTGGTAGACGGCCAGCCGCGCCTGCTCAACCTGAAACAGATACTGAATGAATTTTTACGTCATCGCCGCGAAGTCGTTACTCGGCGCACCATGTTTGCCCTGCGCAAAGCACGCGAACGTGGCCACGTACTTGAAGGTTTGGCCGTAGCCCTGTCCAACCTTGACGAAATCATCACCCTCATTAAAGCTTCCGCAACACCGCCAGAAGCCAAAGCCGCCTTAACCTCACGTCCGTGGCGCTCAGGTCTGGTTGCCCAGATGCTTGCCCGCAGCGACATCGACGCCCAACTGGTTAAGCCACAGGATTTACCCGAAAATACCGGGCTGCTTGGCAACGACTATTTCCTTTCCGACGCACAGGCACAGGCCATCCTCGACATGCGTCTGCAACGCCTTACCGGTTTGGAACAGGATAAAATCGTTGATGAATACAAAAGCGTCCTCGATATCATTCTCGACCTGCTCGACATTCTGGCCAATCCAGTGCGCATCAACCAGATTATCCATGACGAACTGACTGCCATTCAGCAACAGTTTGGTGACGAACGCCGCAGCGAAATTAATGCCTTCGGTGGCGATATTGCCGACGAAGACCTGATCCCGCAGCGCGACATGGTTGTTACCCTCACGCATGGCGGCTACATCAAAACCCAGCAGGTAGACGACTATCAGGCACAACGGCGTGGCGGCCGTGGCAAACAGGCCACCGCCACCAAAGACGAAGACTTCATCGAAACCCTGTTTATCGCCAACACCCACGACTACCTGCTGTGCTTCACCAGCTTGGGCAAATGTCACTGGATAAAAGTCTACAAGCTGCCCGAAGGTGGCCGCAACAGCCGTGGCCGGCCGGTTAACAACCTGATTCAGCTCGAAGATGGTGAAAAAATCAACACCATCCTGCCAGTACGCGAATTCAGCGAAAACGAATACGTCTTCATGTGTACCGAACAGGGCATCGTCAAAAAAACCTCCCTGATCGACTTCTCCCGCCCACGTACTGCCGGCATCATCGCCCTCGGACTGGACGAAGGCGACCACCTGATTGGCGCCGTAAAAACTGCCGGCAAACACGACATCATGCTGTTTTCCAATGGCGGTAAAGCCGTACGCTTCAGCGAAGACAACGTCCGTGCAATGGGACGCAGCGCCCGTGGCGTACGCGGCATGAAACTGGCTGAAAACAATCAGGTCATCAGCCTGCTGGCATACGATACCGAAGAAGACGGCAACAAACTGGTGCTTACCGCCACCGCCAACGGCTTTGGCAAACGCACCGTCGTTGACGACTACCGCCGTTCCGGCCGTGGTACTCAGGGCGTTATCGCCATCGATACCGGTGAACGCAATGGCGACCTCGTGGCTGCCACCCTCGTGGCCGACAGTGACGACCTTATGCTGATTACCAGCGGTGGCGTACTGATTCGCACCAAAGTCGACCAAATACGCGCCACCGGCCGCGCCGCTGCCGGCGTAAAACTCATCAATCTAGATGAAGGCGAAAAACTGGTTAGTCTGGAACGAATTGCCGAACCAGAAGAAAACAGCAACACCGAAGTAGATGTACTGGATACCCCGGAAGATTAAATCCAGCAGCGAAATAAATAAAGCCGACTTTGCCAGTCGGCTTTATTCTTATCCAAGCAAATACATCTTTAGCCATACACCACTTGATAACAATAATGAAATCCATTATCATCTTCATTCGCAAAAACAAACCACATCCACAAAGGAAAAATCATGTACGTTTGTCTGTGCAATGCCATCACCGATCGCCAGATAAAAGAAACCGTGGCCGCCGGCGCTTCCAGCCTCACCGACCTGCAGGCGCAGCTTGGCGTAGCCACCTGTTGCGGCTGCTGTGCCGATTTAGCCAGTTCATACCTGTCATCTCGCCACGACAACCTAACCAGTTGCACCAAAGCCGATAACAAATAAACACCAGATAATCAGCCGTCACAAATATACAACCAAATATCAAAAATAAAAAATCGCAAATACTTCCTGTCACAGCGGCTTATTTAAAGCTCAAGCTGATGGATGAGCAGCAAAACCAATATGGGCATAACCATTCACCGTCCACGGTGCTGCTATTAATATTATTTTGGGATCAGAATCAGTATATTTCTGAATTATCCTAATCAACTGTTTATCAATACCCTGCCGCTGAAAGCTGATAACGGTCATCCACTGCAATATTGGCCAGATAAATTACATACACAAAATCCGGCATACAGCAGAGCCTATAAAAATTTATATATATTATTTATCCAGACCTTGTTGCACCATATGTGCTGCTCTGATAACGGCTCTGGCTTTATTCTGGGTTTCCTGCCACTCCAGCTCTTCATCAGAATCAAACACGATCCCACCACCACTTTGTACATATAGGGTGTTATTTCGGATAACACCGGTACGAATGGCAATACATAAATCCATATCACCGGAAAAACTTAGGTAGCCTACGGCTCCGCCATAGAGGCCACGCTTGTTTGGTTCGAGCTCCTCGATAATTTCTAAAGCCCGTACTTTTGGGGCACCTGAAAGCGTACCTGCCGGAAAGGTGGCTGCCAGTACGTCCAGATTAGACATGCCATCCTGTAATTCACCTTCTACATTGGACACCAGATGCATTACGTGGGAATAGCGTTCGATAATCATTTTATCGGTTACTTTTACCTGCCCTATTTTGCTCACACGCCCGACATCATTACGGCCGAGATCGATTAGCATTACGTGCTCGGCCACTTCTTTGGGGTCGTTAATCAGTTCTTGTGCCAATGCCTGATCTTGCTCAGGTGTCTGGCCACGTGGTCGGGTTCCGGCTATCGGACGCACGGTTACGCTGTTTTGTTCACGCCGCACTAGAATTTCTGGAGAGGAACCGACAACATGAAAATCATCGAAGTGATAATAGAATAAATAAGGAGATGGATTCAGGGTGCGCAAAGCGCGGTACAGGCTGAGTGGATTATCATGAAATGGCATGCTCAGGCGCTGGCTGGGTACAACTTGCATGCAGTCGCCATTAAGGATGTATTCACGTACTCGTCTAACATAGTCTTTGTACTGCTCTTCGCCGGTTTCAGCAATGGGCTCAGTTTGTTTGCTGCCAAGTGACAGCGGCAGTTGTACGCTCTGGCGCAGGGCTGTACGCAATTCATCCAGCCGTGCGCGTGCCTGCTGATAACCGTCTTTTTTACTGGTATCGGCATAAACAATCAGATAGATTTTTCCAGACAGATTATCGACCACAGCCAATTCTAATGAAAGCAGCAGAAAGATATCTGGCACGCCGATGGGATTAGGTTTGTCTGCCTGTTTCAGGCGGTGAGCAATCTGCTCAAAATGATAGATGGTTTCATAACCGAAATAGCCAACCAGTCCACCGGTAAACCGGGGTAAGTCTGGGATATCCGGGGTTTTGTATCTGGCCTGAAATGCGTTAATAAATGCTAGCGGATTGCCCTGATGTTTTTCAACCAGCTGCGCGTGCTGATAAACCTCAGTGGTTTTACCAGATATTTTTAAATAGGTATCACAGGGTAGGCCAATAAAGGAGTATCGTCCAAAACGCTCACCGTTGACTACAGACTCAAGCAGGTAGCTGAATGGTTTATTCGCCAGTTTCAGGTAAAGCGATAAGGGCGTGTCCATGTCTGCCAGTACTTCTTGTACTAAGGGGATATGGGTATAGCCGGCAGCAGTTTGCTGCTGGTATTCAGCTAGGGTAATCATGATTTTTACTTGGTCTGTGTATTTATACGCTGTTTTGGATATGGAAATCTCTGAATTGCTGTTTTTCTGATTTATATCATAGCTTAATTCTGGGTTAAAAGCATTTTTGACTGGATAGGACAACTTAATTTATGGCACTAGGCGATATGAATTGTAGTGCTTTAAATGGATATATTTTTATATTCCGAAATCCGATACTGGAGGGTGTTTTGTCGGTGAAATCTCAGGCCAGACAAAAAATTTATTTTTACTAGGATTATTTATGTGTAGTAGCTGGGTCAACTCACAGGTTGCTGTAGCTGGATAGTAAAAAGCTGCCTCTATCTGGGCAGCTTTTTACTAATTTACTCTTCAGCAGGCGCTTCGCCGTCAGTTTCATCCAGTTGCCCTTCGGTGTTCTGGGCGGTGATGCCAACTTTGTTGCGAATTTTAAGGTTAATTTCATTCGCAATTTCGGGATTATCTTTGAGCCATTGGCGCACATTGTCTTTACCCTGACCAATTTTGCTGCCATTGTAGCTATACCAAGCTCCGGCTTTTTCTACAATCCCCAGTTTCACGCCGATATCAATTAGTTCGCCTTCCCAGCTTATACCTTCGCCGTACAGGATATCAAATTCGGCCTGTTTGAACGGTGGGGCGACTTTGTTTTTGATAACCTTGACGCGGGTTTCGTTACCGAGAGCATCATCACCTTTTTTTATCTGACCAATCTTGCGGATGTCCAGACGTACGGATGAGTAGAATTTGAGGGCGTTACCACCGGTAGTGGTCTCGGGATTGCCAAACATCACGCCAATTTTCATGCGAATCTGGTTAATAAAGATAACCAGTGTATTGGTTTTTTTGATGTTGCCGGTCAGTTTGCGCAATGCCTGACTCATCAGACGCGCCTGTAAACCTACATGGCTGTCTCCCATTTCGCCTTCGATTTCAGCTTTGGGTACCAGTGCAGCCACTGAATCAACTACCAGCATATCTACCCCACCACTGCGTACCAGCATGTCGCAGATTTCCAGTGCCTGTTCGCCGGTATCAGGCTGGGACACCAGAAGTTCTTCGACTTTTACACCCAGCTTGCGTGCATAGATGGGGTCGAAGGCATTTTCGGCATCGATAAAGGCACATACGCCACCACCCTTCTGACATTGGGCAATAGCTTCCAGACATAAGGTGGTTTTACCGGAAGATTCCGGGCCATAAATTTCTACGATACGGCCACGGGGTAAACCACCTACGCCCAGAGCCAAGTCCAGCCCGAGTGAACCTGTAGAGATGACTTCAAGGTTTTCGTCGGTATGGCTACCATCCATTTTCATGATGGAACCTTTACCAAAACTTTTTTCTATCTGCGCCAGTGCCGCAGCCAGTGCTTTACTTTTTTCATCTGACATGATGCTGTGCTCGCTTGCTATGTAATTAACTTTAATAAATCAATTATCGCATAAGCCTATGGTCAGGTGTTTAGCAAAAGTTTAGTTATGCTATCTATTTGAATTTTACAATTTTGTTATCTGTTAGTGAGGAGGTAAATGCCCGTCTGTGGCTGGCTATGGATGACTGTAATTATTTCTTTCAGATGGCTATTTTACGAATTTTTATTTATTTTTAGATAGATAGTTGTCAGGTTTATAACAGGTTGATAAAGATGATACACTATTGGTTTACATAAGTGACTATATTGTTGCTATGACCATAACGTGATGGTTTGATATCTATTGTTATGGTGCTCTTCTTAAAAATGTTGACGCTTGAACAGTCATCAATTCTATCGAATTCGTAACAGTTGCATGTCATTGCGGGCAGCAACTGGAGGTTGTCTAATATGAATGCTTTTGCCAATCTGGGTTTATCTCAGGAAATCGTCTCTGCGCTGACAGATCAGGGTTATCAGGAACCGACACCGATTCAACATGCAGCTATTCCGAAAGCTTTGGCGGGTATGGATTTACTTGCTGCGGCGCAAACTGGTACAGGAAAAACTGCTGCCTTTATGTTGCCCAGTCTGGAAAGGCTGAAACGTTATGCTAACAGTAGTACTTCACCGGCCATGCATCCGGTGCGTATGCTGGTGTTGACGCCAACACGTGAGCTGGCTGACCAGATTGACCAGAATGTACAGGGTTATCTGAAAAATCTGTCTTTACGCCAGACGGTATTGTTCGGCGGTATGAATATGGAACTTCAGAAGCAGGATTTGCGTCAGGGCTGCGAGATTGTTATTGCTACGGTAGGACGTCTGCTTGACCATGTACAACAAAAGAATATCCAGCTGAATAAGGTGGAGATTGTGGTTCTGGATGAGGCCGACCGCATGTTGGATATGGGTTTTATTGATGATATCCGCAAAATCATGCAAATGCTGCCGCCACAACGTCAAACGCTGCTGTTTTCAGCAACTTTTGCGCCGGCAATCCAGAGATTGGCTCAGGATTTTATGCGTAATCCGGAAGAAATTCAGGTTACGGCACAAAATACGACTTCTGCCAATGTGGAACAACATATTATTGCTCTGGATAGCGGGCGCAAGCGTTCATTGTTACAGCGACTGATTAGCGACCTGAACATGAATCAGGTAATTGTGTTTTGTAATACCAAGCAAAGTGTCGATCAGGTTAACCGGGAATTAAACCGTCGTGGTATCAGTGCTCAGGCAATTCACGGTGATAAATCACAGCAAACCCGCCTGGAAACGCTGGCACAGTTTAAGGAAGGCAGTCTGCGTGTTCTGGTTGCTACTGATGTGGCTGCACGTGGTCTGGATATTGCCGAACTTCCATTTGTAATTAATTATGAACTGCCGCTGAATGCGGAAGATTATGTACATCGTATTGGTCGTACTGGCCGGGCTGGTGCTGAAGGTGTGGCCATTTCACTGATGGATGAGCAGGAGCAGAAAGTATTTAATGCCATTAAGGATTTAACTGGAAATGAATTGCTGATTGAGCGGATTGAGGGTTTTGAACCACACTGGTGGGAACAGACACCGGCAGAAAATAAAGCCTCACAGGCTTCATCAGTTAAGGTTGAGCGCGATGCACCGCGTCAGCGTGAACGTGCAGCCAAACCTAATCTGAATAACACCAATAAAGTACAGGACAATAAGGAAGTTGTGGTTCCCTGCCAGCAGATTCCGGGACGTGCGCGCCGTTTTAGCCGCCACAATCATCCGCAATGCGCCTTGCTGCAGCCAAATTATGGTGCACGTAAAACTAAAATCCGTATTTAGTTTGAATATATAATCCTTTGAAATAATTATATTTTTAACAGCAGCATTTTTTATTCACCAGTAAATTGCGAAAAAATTTGGGAATTAATACAACTATCGGTATAATACGCTGCTGTGGCGGGTCTCCCCGCATGGTTATTTAGGACAACGGGTCAGGTGCGGAAGCAAGCAGCCCATCTTAAAGCGACCAGTGCCGGGGGTTTGGCTCGCCACCCTCATCTCAGACTTTCTTCTTTTCTGTCTTCTGTTGTTCATATTTTCTCTTGTTTATCAATTAATTGTTGTATTCATTCTAATGCTTTGCTAATCTGTTTTAATCAGATTACGACAAGAGTTTATCCAATGAATATACGTCTTTTCTCGTATGTGATCTCTGTATTGCTGTCTGTCAGTTCTTTTAATTGTCTGGCAGAAGGATTGAATTATGGCATAGTCGAGTTAAGCGCACAGGCTACGCAAACTGTTGCTCGTGATGAAATGGTGCTGATGTTAAAAATTCAGCAGCAGGGAACCAATAGGCAGCAAGTCAGCAATACTGTTACCACACGCCTGAATCAGGTTCTGGCTACGGCACGCCGGCATGATGATTTTAATACAACGCAATTGACACGCACGGTTGAACCGAAATTTGAGTATCAGAAAGATAAACGCATAGATAATGGCTGGCAGGACAGTGCGCTGCTACAAGTTAAAAGCACGAATTTGTCTGCGCTGAACAAGTTTGCTGCTGATGTTCAGAATCTGGCTGTCATTGTCGCTATTAATTATCAGGTAGCGGATACTACGCTGCAAAATTATGAAGCAAAGCTAACGCGGCAGGCTATTGCACGTTTTCAGCAACGTGCGGTACAAATTGCTCACGAACTGGGCGGACATGACTACAAAGTGGTGAGTATGAGTTTGGGTAGCAGTCAGGATGCGCAGAATTATGGTGCTTATGCGGCGCCGGTAATGTTAAGTCGTGCGGCAGACACTGCTCCGGTTCAGGATATTGCTGCGGGTGAAACTCAGTTAACGTTAAGCATTAACGGCAAGATTCAGGTAACAGGATTACCGTGATAAGATTCTGAAATCAGCTTAAATTTTATATTGCGCTGAAACCAATCAGGAGATAAAAGAAAAAGCCAGTTCTGCTGAACTGGCTTTTTCTTATTTACTGGCACGCCCACGGGGAATCGAACCCCGGTTACCGCCGTGAAAGGGCGATGTCCTAACCGCTAGACGATGGGCGCGGAAATCTGGTGCACCCGGAGCGATTCGAACGCCCGACCCTCTGGTTCGTAGCCAGATACTCTATCCAACTGAGCTACGGGTGCGTGAAAGATGTGCAGTATAGGTAACATTGGCATCGCTGTCAATACCAGTCATATCCAAAAATTAGCAATAATAAGCAATATATTGTTTTAGCAATAAATAATTTTGGCATTAATCTGTCTGGCCAGATGCCCAAGGTTTTGCCAATATTACTGGCATGGCAGATTGACTGTGTAGCAAGACATTTTGGTATAAAATGGCAACTCTTTTGCGTTTGTGTTTGCGTCATGAGTATTGTTGCTAATAATGACGCCGCTGCATTTGCCGAGCTGGCAGCGGTTCTGTTTACGCTGCCCTTGCCTGTTGCCATTGTTGATCTTGAAACCACTGGTGGCCACTTTGAGCACGACCGAATTACTGAAATTGCTATTCTGCGCTTTCATCATGGGAATATCAGTCGTCATCAATGGCTGCTGAATCCGCAACAGTCCATTAGCGATTTTATTACTCAGTTAACCGGCATCAGCAATGAAATGGTGCAAAATGCACCTAATTTCGCTGATATTGCCGGAGAACTGTTGCCGTTGTTACGTGGACACCTGCTGGTAGCTCATAATAGCCGCTTTGATTATACTTTTCTGCGCCATGCTTTCGCGCGCTGCCATATTAGCTTTGCTGCACCAACTCTGGATACTGTACCCTTTTCACGCAAATTATATCCACAACACTTTAAACATAATCTGGATAGCATTATTGAGCGTTTTGCGATTAGTATTGCCGCTATCGAACGTCATCGCGCAATGGGAGATGTACTGGCACTGACAGAGTTTCTGCAATGCAGTTTACATGAAAAAACTGCTCCTGTTTGGCTGGCACAATGGCAGGCACTGATTAAACCGGGTTATTTGCCGGCATGGCTCAAACCTGAATTACGCCAGCATTTATATGCTTTACCAGATAGTCCGGGTTTGGTTCTGTGGCAACAAGAGCGACATGAGGCAACAGTAATGATGGTACTGGAACGGGCATTTACTGATACCTGCACGCTATTACAGAATAAAAATGTGCAAAGGCAGTGGCAACAAACCTGTACTATTGATTTTGTTCCGGCTAACAGCATTTTGCATGCCTTATGGCTGCAAGGTCATTATCAACTGCAACAACAGGCACAGCCATATTCTGACGAAACAGTTACACCAGCCAAATGGTATACAGTTTCTTTTGTTGCCAACCATCATGGCCAGCTACAGGCTCGGATTATTACGCTCAAGGAGGGTATTCTGTCACAACCTCCTTATGGGTTATTTATGCATCCACGTGCCGCCAAGCGGGCACTGGCCGACTGGGCACGTCGTTATGGCTTATGTCCGGCAGTTCTGGATATCACTCCGCAGAGTCTTGGCCGCAATGAACCCTGCCCGAATCAGGCAGCGGGAATATGTGATGGCAACTGTCGCCTGGATGCAGCTACACAGAAACAGAATGAGCGGGTATTACAATATGCGCCGTTATTACCTGTTTGTGACTGGGGCAGATGGCATCAGTTGCAGCTTACTGAAATCGAAGCAATAACAGCAACAGAAGTAGTCTTAGAAGCACAGGCCGGCTGTATACGACTGGATGAACAGCACTGGTACTTCCACCCCCTTTTACCAAAGCTACTGAAGCAGCGGCTGAAAAAACCGGCCAATATCGTATTTGTGCGTTGAGGGTGATAAAAATATCAGGCTGTGACAATAATACCGTCACAGCCTGATAGCATGGATAACATTTGAAGAAACGGTGCTCAGGATTTACTCTGCTGTAAATCCTCGCCTTTGGCTTCTATTATATTGTCATGCGCTACATGCTTGGGCTGAGTAAGCTGTTCATGTGCATGTCCAACATTTCGTCCAATGCGGTCAGGCACCTGATCCGGCATACCATTAATCGGTATGACTGCGGCTTCGGTGACATCAGTATAAGGTACAGACGAATCATCGGTTTGTGGATTTTTATTATCAGACTGCGTCATAAATGCCAGAGTAACGCTTTTGTTGCCACGTTTCTGCAACTGCTCCTGCATGGCTGTTTTGTCCATTAACTGCTGTGCATCAACGTTCAGTTGCTGTAATACTTTCAGGTAACTGCGATTCAATTCATCTATAGCACCCGCAGTATCAATAAAATGTTTGTCTACCTGCTGGCGATAGTTATCAAAACTGGCTTTCACTGTCTGATACTGCTGGCGCTGTTTACCGCCACGCAAAAATAACCACATCAAACCAAGTCCAAGCAACAGTCCGATTACTGCAGCAATTGACACATATAACCAAAGCTGACTATTCATGCTGTTTCCTTTTCCCAATCAATATTTCATTTATTATCATCAACGGCTATGACTATAACAGCCGTAGCTAGAGCATAGCATATCTTAATTCTAACTGCTTACTGGCTAAAAATTTAGCTGTTTAACTGTTTTCAACGCTCCTGCCTAATTAAACCAGCAGATATACAGCCAGCAATAACACCAGCAGGCTGAACAGAGCTGCAATCAAATCGTCCAGCATAATACCAAAACCGCCGTGGATACGCGCATCAAACCAGCGGATAGGCCAAGGTTTCACTGCATCAAAGAACCGGAAAACCGCAAAGCCAGCCAGCCACCACATCCAATTCGTTGGTATACAGAATAAAATCAGCATCATGGCAGCAATCTCGTCCCAGACAATGCCGCCATAGTCCTGCCGGTGTAATGCTTTTTCGGTGTAATCACAAATAAAAATACCCACCAGAAACAAGAGCACTGCCAATACAATGTTGTACCAGAAAGGTAAATCCAGCAGCAACCAGCATGCCGCCAGTGGAATGGCCGGCAATGTGCCGAATGTACCGGGTGCTTTTGGTGCCAGCCCCGTACCAAAGCCAAAGCCTAGCCAGCAGATAGGATGCTTACATAGCCAGCCCCATGTGGGCGTAACTGGTGTCATTGTTGTTTCAGTATTAGCCAAAATGATCAAATCCTTGTTGTTGTAGTTGTATCACGTTACCGGCATGATCATGTAAATGTAATTGAGTGCCTGTGGTAATAACGCCGATACGGGTTACAGGCGTACAGGTTCTCTCTGCAGCGGCTATGATTGCCTCACGTTGCGCTGGTGCGGCAGTAAACACCAGCTCATAATCATCACCACCGGCTAACAGCCAATGTCTGAGCTGCGCCTGAATAAGCGCTGGCTGCTGTTGTAACGCTGTCAGTGTAGGAATTAAATCTGCATTAATTTCTGCGCCGACTTTACTGGCTTTAAGAATATGGCCGATATCTTGCGCCAGACCATCAGATATATCCTGTGCTGCATGTGCCAGAGACAATAGTTCCTGTCCCAAAGCTACACGCGGTTCTGGGCGCAGTCGTCTCTCTTCACACTGCGCAAATACCGTTGCAGGTAAGGTAGCTTTATTCCAGTGCATATCCAGAGCAGCCGCAGCCAATCCAAGCAGGCCAGACACCCAGATATCATCACCCACCTGTGCTGCATCACGCCGTAAAGCCTGCTGGCATGGGGTTTCGCCAATAATATTAACATTAAATACCCAGTTGCCTTTGGTGGTATCCCCACCAATCAGTGTTACACCAAAACGTGCGGCAAATGCAAACAAAGCATCACAAAACGCTGCTAACCAGTCTTTATTTAGTTCAGGCAACGCCACACTGAGTAAAGCCCAGCGTGGGCTGGCACCCATGGCTGCCATATCCGACAAATTGACAGCCAATACCTTATGCGCCAGATCTGCTGGTGCAACATTCGGAAAAAAATGTGTTCCGCCTATCAGCATATCAGTACTGAAATGCAAATCATAGCCACTACGAGGCCGTATGATAGCTGCATCATCACCAATACCCAGAATAAGTTGCTTATCCTGCTGCTGACGATGCAGGTATTGACGAATAAAATCAAATTCATTCACGATAGACAGGCTTTAGAATACAAATCAGATTTTAATTTTAAGGTGTCTGCTTGAATCTTTCCAGAAAAGTCTATTACTATGATCAAGCAGATTTATATGGTTTTATCCAAAAATTTTATTGGTTAAGTTTTAAATTACTTCAATAATTAAAAAGTTATCTAATCAATTCACAACAAATTTATATAATTGAGAAATATGAATAAAATATTAAAAAACGACTTAACTACTATCGATGAGCTGCTAGAAAATACTTTTAATCAATCTATCGATTTTCTAAACAACCTCGACAGTATTCCAACATGTTGTCGATTAACTCAGCCACATCAATATAGTTTGCAGCAATTAGACCTACCCAGCCAAGGCCACGGCGGATTAGAGGCCTTAAATCAATTTAATACTCAGTTTAAAGAGCTTATTGTCGCTTCCAGCGGCCCCAGATATTGGGGTTTTGTTACCGGCGGCAGTACCCCAGCAGCCATAATGGGCGATATTCTGGCTACTATTTACGATCAGAATACTCAGGCTATCAATGGCGAGGGTGATGTATCTGCCCGTATTGAAACTCAGACAACTGATTTACTACTGGATTTATTCAATCTACCAAGAACATTTACCGGTGGATTTGTCACCGGTACGACCATGGCAAATTTTTCTGCGCTGGCAGTGGCCAGACAGTGGTTTGGCGCGCAGCTTGAACAGGATATTTCTGCTGATGGTCTGACAAACCTCTCCCTGCCAGTTATCTCGGCTACACCTCATTCATCCGTATTAAAATCATTGGCAATGCTCGGTTTAGGCAGAAATAACCTGATTACCATTCCTACTCTTTCAAATCAGCGCGAAGCCATTGATGTAGCCAAATTAAACCTGTTTATTGAAGATAATTTCAAGCACCAACCATTTATTCTGGTTTTAAATGCGGGCACGGCTAATACCGCTGACTTTGATGCTATTGCGGAAGTTATGGAGTTGAAACACACCTATAATTGCTGGATTCATATTGATGCAGCCTTTGGTGCATTTGCCGCCTGCTCTTCACAATATCAGCATTTACTCAATGGCTGGGAAATGGCCGATAGCATTGCCATAGATTGTCATAAATGGTTAAACGTACCTTACGAAAATGCCTGCTTTTTCACGCGAAAGGAACATTTCAAATTACAGTTTAATCAGTTTAAAAATAGCAACGTTCCTTATCTGGAAAATCAACTGGAAAATTTTAATTTCATGAATATTTTGCCAGAAAATTCCAGAAGACTAAAAGCGTTACCGGTGTTATTCAGCCTGTTAGCCTATGGTAGAGAAGGGTATCGGTATATTGTGGATAACTCTATTGAGCTGGCACACGAATTTGGCAACTATATACGTAAAAGCAGTTATTTTGAATTATTGGCTGAGGTACGTTTAAATATTGTCTGCTTCAAAGTTACCGCAGCATGCGACACTGCTGAATTTCTGCAAAAATTAAATAAAACTGGCCTTGTATTTATGACACCAACCACTTTTAACCATGAAAAAGGCATACGTGCGGCATTTGTGAACTGGCGTACTACCGCAGAGGATATAAAGTTGGTGTGCTCAGTATGTGAAACTCTTGTTAATACTAAATAATATTTAGTCGTAGAATATTGTTTTTTATAGTTTTTATTGGTTCAAATAAACAACTAAACCAACCATAATTGAAGAGGGGTAAAAAGCCAGAATAATTGAATGTTCGTTTCTTCCAATATTTTCTATCTAAAGCATTATACTCAGCTATGCATAATATTCTTATTCTGGGAGCCAGATCACCTGTCAGTCTGCCATGGGCACACCTGCTGGCCAAGGCAGGCTACCGGGTACATATGACTGAAAGCTTAGGCTACGCATTAAGCCGTTTTAGCAGATATACATGCACTTATACCCGTCTGCCCCCACCAAAACAACAGACTAAACAGTGGCTGAAACAATTGATACAATTGCTGGTACGCCAGAAAATTGATACTGTCATTTCAAATTACGAAGCGGTGTTTTATCTGGCTTCTGCCAATGCGCTTATTCAGTAGGTTTACCTCTGCCAGCTCTTTACTAGCCTACTTACTATTAACGCAACTACATCACAAAGGCTTTTTTGCCCTGCTTACGCAAAACTAGGCCGGCTGCTGCTCCCGAAACGATTTTGCTAACTAATCAAACTGAGTTTGCAGCATTTTTTAAATGATAAGCAATGGGTATTTAAAGCAGCGTATTCGCGATTTGCCACGCGTACCCTGATCTGTCCACCAACTATTGAGTACAGCCAAATCCATGCAATCCGACAACAACCTTGGGTGGCACTGCAATATATGCAGGGT
The DNA here is from genome assembly GCF_013344965.1 of Snodgrassella sp. ESL0253. Classification (NCBI taxonomy): domain Bacteria; kingdom Pseudomonadati; phylum Pseudomonadota; class Betaproteobacteria; order Neisseriales; family Neisseriaceae; genus Snodgrassella; species Snodgrassella sp. ESL0253. The sequence goes on from NZ_JAAEDQ010000003.1 coordinate 158,678, forward strand.
AAAGAATATTGTAGCTACAGCATTATCCGGCATAGTCAGCTTGTTGCCCATAGCTGCTAACACCCTAAATACCGCGTCGGCCAAGGTGCCGGCATTTATCTTGATTCGGTACACAAAATAAACATTCGCCAGTTCGTTGAACACTTTGCTGCATAAACCTACTACCATGGTCAGGTAAAATTTGATTTCATCGAAGATTCAGCAGGCAAAATATACGTACTTGCATGTAATCCATCCGCCAGCAGTGGTATTCACTTTCTAAAGCAGCTACCCCAAACAGCACAAACAACCATTGCGCACGCAGCCCTACAGGCAGATACCGATTTACCGAAAAACCAGCTCGAGCAGGAGCATCGGCAACCGATTATGCATAATGTAACCACTGGGTTTTATCAAGTTTTACAGTCTGCGTCCCATGAATTATCAATTAAACAATTTTGCCGCTTATCCGGCTACAGAACACTCCGCCTCCAAACCTCCGTTAAGCGCCTTTGTTGGCATTGTCCGGCATGATAATCTGTTTGGCACTCCGCTATTTGAATATAACCTTGAGCGTCCGCTCAAGAAAAGACTATATCGTCGCCTGACGTTAAAAGTTTCTTTAGAAGCAGAATTGCATCAGGGCAACGTACACTGTAATAGCGGCATTGGTAATTTTAAAGCATTGCGGGAGGCGCAGTCGTACATTGAATATCCAGCTTTGTAGATGCAACATTCACCGGCCTATCATCAGGCGATATTTAAAGCACTAGCCAAAACCATTGATACCTTTATCACTCCTTATGCCGCCAAAAATCAGTTATAGCACTTAACAGCAACGCCTATATTATTTTAGCATTAAGGCAATAGCCCACTGAGTTCACCAAGAAACCAATTTACCCTCGGATCTGGTGTCGGACGGGTTAGCGCAAAATAATTCACAATATTGGTTGCCTGCTGAGTCAGCAAAGGTACCAGTACGCCGCTGCGCACATAAGGCTCGGCAACTTCTTCCGATAACAGGCCAAGATGACTGCCAGCCAGAATAAACAGCAGCGTCGCCTGTTGCTTATGTGCCACTGCGGTTGTATTGCCGTTCAACAAAGCATTTCCTTCTTGTTGACGGGCATAAGTGCGTTTTACCCATTGATAGTCTTCAGCCAGTAAATTCAGGGTTAAATCTTTAACCTTGGCTGCCGGATGCGAAGCATGGCAATAAATATACTCACGTTCCTCAAATACCAGCTGATACTGTAGATTTTTCAGCAAGCTGTAATAATAGCCAATACCAAAATCCATCTGATTATTGGCAATAGCAATTTCAATATCCTGTGGTGCACAGATATCTATCGACAGGCGTAATTCCGGATAATGCTGATAGGCACTGGCAATAACCTGATTGAGAACACGTTGGAAATCCGTTGAGAGATACTCAACCAGTCCAATGCGCAACGTACCAGATAATACCGAACGATGCCATTTAATATTCTGCACTTCACGGTGAAATTCATTAGTGGCCTGTAGCAATAAAGTACAGGCTTCATATAACTGATGTCCCGCCTTAGTCAAGGCAAAACCGGAACGACCACGCCGGCATAAAATCACCCCCAGACTTTCCTCAAGATGAGCCAGATGAGTGCTGATGGCCGATTGCGACATATTCAGCCGCTTCTGCGCCGCAGTCACACCCTGACATTCCACAATAGCCACAAAAGCCTGTAATGCTTTTAAATCATGTTTAATCAAGGTGTGTAACATAATCGCCCCTTAGCAAAAATCAGTTTAATACCAGAATTTGTACCTCATCACCACAGGCGGCAGATAATACCTGACTCAATACCGCAAAAAACTCACTGCCGTCCCGTGCTGAAAGCCATTGCCCATGCTGGCAAGCAAAATGATAGCCGCCACTTTTCGCCGCTATCCATAATTCCTGAGTAGCAGCGTGGCGGTTAACAATAATCTGCTCTCCACTATCAGCCTCTATCGTGAGCACATTACCACTGGCTTCACAATCCAGATTCCAGCCACCGGCATCGATACGCTCTTCAATGTGGCCAAACAGATCATCGCTATACTGTAAAAATTCACTTTCGGTCATTTCGCTTACCGTAACTCTACAATTTATTACATTCAAACTGTTATCTTGCCATATAATATGTCTAAATCCTAGTTTTATCCGCTATGGCAGTCTCACTACACCTGCCATTTACACCATAGAGAGCCAGATTAATGCTTCGTTTTTTATTTTTAGGTGTACTTGCAGCCAGCTTCCTGTCTGCCTGTGGTTATAAAGGTGACCTGTATCTGCCCAAGGAAGGCGATAAAGCCAAATATGGCGTAGTACAAACCGGCCTCACCATCGACCCGATTGACCAGAAAAATCTACCCAAACATGACTGATTCTCTCAAATGTGAACAAGTACCCTATTCTGCTCTAGCCACTGAATATGGCACTCCACTCTACGTTTACAGCCAGCAGGCAATGGCTGCTGCCCTCAACCAGTATCAGCAAGCTTTTGCCTCTTTACAGCCGCTGATATGTTATGCAGTCAAGGCCAACAGCAATTTATCCATTCTGCGTTACTTCGCTCAGCTTGGGTGTGGCTTCGACATTGTTTCCGGTGGTGAACTGCAACGGGTATTACTCGCAGGTGGTGATGCAGGCAAAACCATCTTTTCCGGTGTAGGTAAAAGTAAAGCTGAAATTGAATTTGCTCTGAATAACAATATTCGCTGTTTTAACGTTGAATCGTTAGCTGAACTGGAACGTATTAATACTATTGCTGCCAGTCTAGATAAAATCGCACCGATATCATTACGTATCAATCCAGACGTTAACGCTCATACCCATCCGTATATTTCTACCGGATTAAAGGCAAATAAATTCGGTATTGCCTATCAGGATGCCTTAGCAGCCTATCAACTGGCCACCACACTGCCCCATTTAAAAATTACCGGAATTGACTGCCATATCGGTTCACAGTTAACCGATTTATCCCCCTTAATTGAAGCACTGGAACGCATGTTGCTGCTGGTAGACAAACTGGCCGAACAAAATATTGAGTTAGAACATATTGATTTAGGTGGCGGCGTAGGTATTGTTTATCAGAACGAGAATGTGCCGGATTTAGCTGCCTATGCAACAGCAGTCAGCCAATTGCTATCCGGACGCAAGTTGCAGTTAATGCTGGAGCCCGGACGCAGCCTGATAGGTAATGCCGGTGGATTGCTCACCACAGTTGAATACATCAAGCAAGGTGAAGAAAAGAACTTTGTTATTGTCGATGCAGCCATGAATGATTTGATGCGTCCTTCGTTGTATCAGGCCTATCACAACATTCTTAATACCTGCCCGACAACAGCAGATGAATTTGTTGCTGATGTGGTGGGGCCAATCTGTGAAACCGGTGATTTTCTGGCCAAAGACCGCACCATTTCTGCTCAAGCCGGCGATTTATTGCTGATTCAAAGTGCCGGTGCTTATGCTTCCAGTATGGCCAGCAATTACAATACCCGCTGCCGTGGCGCCGAAGTATTGGTTAATGGTACAGAACATCACCTGATTCGCCAACGCGAAACTGTACCCGATCTGCTGGCTAGCGAAATAGCCTGCCTGTAAATATTGTCTGATTAGCTCAAATGTACAACAATATGTAGCGTATTTGCCTAAATTTCTGCCGATACGCTACTATTTCTCTGTTTAGCTTCATAATCAAATTTCCCACCCATTACAAATATTGCTGCTGATAAGATGACTTACAGCAATGCAGATCATTTGACGCACCCCTCATCCTAACTATTGTTAATATTCACCATTTAAATAATAATAAATAACAGCTAAACTTAAACGCTAAAATAAGCATATCATCATTTAAGAAAGTTAATTTATGCACTGGAAATATTCCCGTCGTGTGCAGATTTCAAAAAGCTCAACCATCCGAGAAATCCTGAAAGTCACCGAACAAGCTGATATGATTTCATTTGCTGGTGGCCTGCCGGCACCAGATGCATTCCCACTTGCAGAAATTCAGACAGCCGTTAATACCGTATTGGAGAGCGATGACATCTACGGCGCTCTGCAATATGGACCAACGGAAGGCTATGGCCCACTACGTCAATGGATTGCCAATTATTTGTCTAACCGCGATCAAGTCTCAATCAGCGCAGATGAAATTCTGATTGTGACCGGTTCACAGCAGGCACTTGATCTGATAGGTAAAGCTTTAATCGATGTCAACGATAAAGTACTGGTCGAAACACCAACTTACCTGGGTGCATTACAATCTTTTAATCAGTACTGTCCAGAGTATGTAGCCATTGCCAGTGATAATGAAGGCTTAATTCCTGAATCTATCCATGATGAAGTGGCAAGCTCGGCGAAGTTCCTATACTGCATTCCCAATTTCCAAAACCCTACCGGACGGCGTTTGCCCGTACAGCGGCGGCAGGCTTTAACTGCAAAAGCAAAACAGAACGGCTTAGTACTGATTGAAGATGATCCTTATGGCGATCTGGATTATCAAGGCCAGCGACTGCCCGGTCTGTATACTTTGGCACCGGAAAACACTGTCTATTTAGGTTCATTCTCAAAAATTTTAACCCCTGGTTTGCGTTTGGGTTATGTAGTTGCTAACAAACAATTTATCGGCAAATTGGTACAACTGAAGCAGGCTTCCGATTTACATACACCTAGCCTGACGCAATACATCGCTTATCAGATTTTGAGCAAAAACAATTTTCTCAGCTATCACATTCCGAAAATCCGTCAACTTTACAGCACACGCTGTCAGTATATGTTGCAGTCATTAGCACAATATATGCCTAAAGAAGTTAGCTGGAATCAACCTGAAGGCGGTATGTTCATCTGGGTTGAATTACCGGAAAACATCAATGCTACTGAGTTGCTAAGCGAGGCCATCAACCAACAAGTAGTATTCGTCCCCGGTGAAACTTTCTTTGCTTATACTGAAAAAAATAATTGCTTGCGGCTGGCTTTTGTTACCGTTCCGGAAGAAAAAATTAACAAGGGAATTAAAATACTGGCAGATATCATTAAGCATCGAATGCATCTTCAGCAAGAAAAATTGTGAAGATTTAAACAGAACGATAGTGAATTTGTTGATACACCAGCCAATACCTGATTAGTATTGGCCTTTTTGTTTATATAAATCCAATTACTTATCACTAATTTAAGCGTTACCAATCGAGCAGAGTCAAACGATTCATCGTTAGAAACATTAGCTTGCAATTAAGACTGATTAAAGCAGGCCGGCCATTCGGTCATGGCGGATGTTCGAAAATTAAATATTTTATTTTAAATCAAAAAAATTGATTCGATTATTAAAAATATTGTCCATAAATTTAGACGATTTCTTGCTGCAATTAAATAAAAAAACGGACTGATTAATATCAAGTCCGTTTTTTTAGCGTTCAATTAATTATTGAACTTTGATTTCTACATCGACACCAGCAGGTAAGTCCAGTTTCATCAATGCATCGGTGGTTTTATCAGTCCAGTCGATAATGTCCATCAGACGCAAATGAGTGCGGATTTCCAACTGTTCACGTGAAGTTTTATTCACGTGTGGAGAACGCAGCAGGTTGAAACGTTCAATTTTAGTCGGCAAAGGAATCGGGCCTTTTACCACAGCGCCAGTACGTTTGGCAGTGTCCACGATTTCCTGAGCAGAACGGTCAATCAAAGCGTAGTCATAAGCTTTCAGGCGAATACGGATTTTCTGGTTTTTCATATCTATATTCTTCCTGATTAAGCGATAACTTTAGCAACCACACCGGCACCAACTGTACGGCCACCTTCACGAATCGCAAAGCGCAAGCCTTCTTCCATCGCAATCGGGTGAATCAATTCTACATCGATGGTTACGTTTTCACCTGGCATTACCATTTCCACGCCTTCTGCCAGACTTACTGCTCCTGTTACGTCAGTAGTACGGAAATAGAATTGTGGGCGGTAGTTTGCGAAGAATGGAGTATGACGACCACCTTCTTCTTTGCTCAATACGTAAACTTCTGCTTTGAATTTGGTGTGCGGAGTGATGCTGCCCGGTTTTGCCAATACCTGACCACGTTCTACTTCTTCACGTTTGGTACCACGCAACAATACACCTACGTTGTCACCTGCCTGACCTTGATCCAGCAGTTTGCGGAACATTTCCACACCGGTACAAGTGGTTTTTTGGGTCTCTTTCAGACCTACGATTTCAATTTCGTCGCCTACATTGATTACACCACGTTCTACACGGCCGGTAACCACGGTACCACGACCTGAAATTGAGAATACGTCTTCAATCGGCAACAGGAATGGTTTGTCTACTGCACGTTCCGGAGTAGGAATGTAGCTGTCTAATGCATCTGCCAAAGCCATGATTGAAGCTTCACCGATGTCAGAAGTATCACCTTCCAGTGCTTTCAGTGCAGAACCTTTAATCAATGGAATGTCATCACCAGGGAATTCGTAGCTAGACAGCAGATCACGGATTTCCATTTCTACCAGTTCCAGCAACTCTTCGTCGTCTACCATGTCGCATTTGTTCATGTAAACGATGATGTAAGGTACGCCTACCTGACGAGCCAGCAGGATGTGCTCACGAGTTTGTGGCATCGGACCGTCAGCAGCAGAAACCACCAGAATGGCGCCGTCCATCTGTGCAGCACCGGTAATCATGTTTTTCACGTAGTCAGCGTGTCCCGGGCAGTCAACGTGTGCATAGTGACGCTCTGCGGTTTCGTATTCTACGTGTGAAGTATTAATGGTAATACCACGGGCTTTTTCTTCCGGGGCATTGTCAATCTGATCGTAGGCTTTCGCTGCACCACCAAATTTTTTGGACAGAATGGTACAAATTGCAGCGGTCAGTGTGGTTTTACCATGGTCAACGTGACCGATGGTGCCAACGTTTACGTGCGGTTTGCTCCGCTCGAATTTTTCTTTAGCCATGAGCTAAGTTTCCTTGAATAAAGATCAATTAAAGAACGATGATAACCTGAAAGCACAGATACTTTCAGGTTATCGGTAAATAAGTTAGCCTTTACGGGCAGCAATAACCTGCTCGGCTACATTATTTGGTGCTTCTGCGTATTTCTTGAATTCCATGGAATAGGTAGCACGACCCTGAGTAGCAGAACGCAGATCGGTTGAATAACCGAACATTTCTGCCAGAGGTACCTCGGCGCGAACTTTCTTGCCACCGATACCATCATCGTCCATACCCAGCACGATGCCACGACGACGGTTCAGGTCGCCCATTACATCGCCCATGTAGTCTTCCGGTGTTTCCACTTCAACCGCCATGATTGGCTCCAGCAATACTGGGGAAGCCTTGCGCATACCGTCTTTGAATGCCATGGAACCGGCCAGTTCAAACGCGATTTGCGAAGAGTCTACATCATGGTAGGAACCAAAAGTCAAACGTACACGAATATCTACTACCGGATAGCCGGCCAGAATACCGTTGGTCATGGTATCGCGGATACCTTTGTCCACAGACGGAATGAATTCGCGTGGAATCACACCACCCTTAATTTCGTCGATGAATTCGTAGTTCACACCACCTGGTTCCAGAGGTTCCATAGTGATAACCACGTGACCATACTGACCTTTACCGCCAGACTGTTTCACGTATTTGGCTTCGGATTCCACTGATTTGCGGATGGTTTCACGATAAGCTACCTGTGGTGCACCCACATTGGCTTCTACGCCAAATTCGCGTTTCATGCGGTCTACAATAATTTCCAGATGCAATTCACCCATACCGGAAATAATGGTTTGACCAGATTCTTCGTCAGTTTTCACACGGAAAGACGGGTCTTCTTTAGCCAGACGGTTCAAAGCCAAGCCCATTTTTTCCTGGTCAGCTTTGGTTTTTGGTTCAACAGCAACGTGAATCACTGGTTCTGGGAATTCCATGCGTTCCAGAATAATTGGCGCATCAGAATCACACAGAGTTTCACCAGTAGTCACATCTTTCAAACCAATCACAGCAGCGATGTCACCGGCACGTACTTCTTCGATTTCATCACGGTCATTGGCTTTCATCTGTACCAGACGACCAATACGTTCTTTGGTGCCTTTAACTGAGTTTACTACGGTGTCACCAGATTTCACCACGCCAGAGTACACGCGGATGAAAGTCAGCTGACCAACGTATTTGTCGTTCATCAGTTTGAACGCCAAAGCGGAGAATTTCTCGTCATCGCTGGCTTTACGGCTGTCTTTTTCACCATCTGCTTTTTCACCAGCTACTGGCGGGATGTCTGTCGGGCTGGGCAGGTACTCAACCACAGCATCCAGCAGGCGCTGTACACCTTTGTTCTTAAAGGCAGAACCACACAATACCGGCTGAATTTCGCCAGCCAGTGTACGGGCACGCAGCGCAGCAACGATTTCTTCCTCGCTCAGCTCTTCGCCGCCAAGGTATTTTTCCATCAGTTCTTCGTTGGCTTCAGCAGCAGCTTCAACCATTTTTTCGCGCCATTCTGCAGCAACGTCTTTCAGATCGGCAGGAATGTCTGCATACTCAAATTTCAGACCCTGAGTTGCATCATCCCATACGATAGCCTGCATTTTCAGCAGATCTACCACGCCCTCGAAACCGTCTTCAGCACCCACAGGAATCACAACCGGTACTGGATTGGCACGCAGACGGGTTTGCATCTGTTCAACCACGCGGAAGAAGTTGGCACCCTGACGGTCCATTTTGTTTACAAAGGCCAGACGTGGCACTTTGTATTTATTGGCCTGACGCCATACAGTTTCAGACTGAGGCTGTACACCACCCACAGCACAGTAAACCATAACTGCACCGTCCAGTACACGCATAGAACGTTCTACCTCAACGGTAAAATCCACGTGTCCCGGGGTATCAATAATATTCAGGCGATGTTCTTTAAACTGGCCTGCCATACCTTTCCAGAAGGTGGTTACGGCAGCAGAAGTAATGGTAATACCGCGTTCCTGTTCCTGCTCCATCCAGTCGGTAGTGGCCGCACCGTCATGAACTTCACCCAATTTGTGGGTCATGCCGGTGTAAAACAGAATACGTTCTGAAGTGGTGGTTTTACCAGCATCAATGTGTGCAGAAATACCGATATTACGGTATTGTTCAATAGGAGTTTTACGAGCCACAATAATTGCCTTTCTGCATTAGAAGCGGAAGTGAGAGAAGGCCTTGTTGGCTTCAGCCATGCGATGTACTTCCTCACGTTTTTTCAATGCACCGCCGCGGCCTTCTGCCGCATCAATTAATTCACCTGCCAGACGCAAATCCATGGATTTCTCACCGCGTTTACGAGCTGCATCGCGTACCCAGCGCATGGCCAGAGCCAGACGACGGGTAGAACGAACCTCAACAGGAACTTGATAGTTTGCACCACCAACACGACGGCTTTTTACTTCTACAACCGGTTTGGCATTGGCAATAGCTTCGTTAAACACTTCAATGGCTTCTTTGCCGGTTTTTTTAGCAATCTGTTCTAAAGCACCATATACAATGCGTTCAGCAACAGATTTTTTACCGTCAATCATCAGCACATTCATGAATTTGGATAATTCGATACTGCCGAATTTCGGATCTGGCAATATGTCACGTTTTGGGACTTCTCTACGTCTTGGCATTTCAATTTCCTTAAACTATTCAGCTGGGCATTGCCCACGAATATTTATGTAAATATTCACTTACTCGACAGTTATTCTGCCGATGCGTCCACTTATTTAGGACGTTTAGCACCGTATTTAGAACGGGACTGTTTGCGGTCTTTCACACCAGCGGTGTCCAAAGAACCACGAACGGTGTGATAACGCACACCTGGCAAGTCTTTTACACGACCGCCGCGAATCAGCACTACGCTGTGTTCCTGCAAGTTGTGGCCTTCACCGCCGATATATGAAATCACTTCATAACCGTTGGTCAGACGCACTTTGCACACTTTACGCAAAGCTGAGTTAGGTTTTTTCGGGGTAGTAGTGTATACACGGGTGCACACACCACGTTTTTGAGGGCAAGCCTCTAAAGCAGGTACTTTGTTGACGTAAACTGGAGCTTGACGTCCTTTGCGTACCAATTGGTTGATAGTAGGCATATTTTCTCTTTTATCCTGTTGAGTCAATACATGCCGACACCATGCCGGCAAAGTGTTCAATTTTAGCATCTCAAAACATTGCTGGTCAAGATAATCAAATTTTAATTCTATTTAATTCATCAGAAAAACAACAATGTAAGGATTCATACACAAAACAAAACCGCTGAAAGACACTCAGCGGTTTTGTTTTGGTTACAACAGTTATTCAAGCTTATTCGCTTTTATCAGCCGCTTCAGCAGCTACCTGTTCCTGCCATTTCTGACGACGGCTGCGATGGTAAGTCAGACCAGTACCGGCCGGAATCAGACGACCTACAATCACATTTTCTTTCAGGCCGCGTAAATCATCGCGTTTGCCCATAATTGCTGCTTCAGTCAGTACACGTGTAGTTTCCTGGAAGGAAGCCGCAGAGATAAAGGAATCAGTAGATAACGATGCTTTGGTAATACCCAGCAATACGTTATCAAAGCGTACCGGTTCCTTACCTTCGGCCAGCAGTTTTTCATTGGCGATCATGACATCACCGCGTTCAACCTGCTCACCGGTAATGAAGTGGCTGTCACCAGCATCAGCGATATTCACTCGACGCAACATCTGGCGAATAATCACTTCGATATGCTTGTCGGAAATCTTCACACCTTGCAGACGATACACTTCCTGTACTTCCTGCACGATGTAACGCGCCAGTGCTTCAATACCCTGCAAGCGCAGAATATCGTGTGGATCCACCGCACCGTCAACAATCACTTCACCACGGTTAACTACCTGACCATCATGTACTAGTACCTGTTTTTCTTTAGAAATCAAGGTCTCATAGGCAACACCATCAGCATCAGTGATGATCAGACGCTGTTTACCCTTGGTTTCTTTACCAAAGGATACAGTACCGGTTACTTCTGCCAGCATGCCCACATCTTTAGGGGTACGTGCTTCAAACAACTCAGCCACGCGTGGCAAACCACCGGTAATATCGCGGGTTTTGGATGAAGCCTGCGGAATACGCGCCAGCACATCGCCCTTACCTACTTCCTGTCCTTCGCGTACGGTAATCACCGCACCTACCGGGAAAGCCATGGAAACAGCGGTTTCACTACCAGCCATGCGAATTTCTTCGCCTTTTTCATCCAAGAGTTTTACAGTTGGACGCAACAGTTTGGACTGGGTAGACGAGCGACGTTTACCATCAATTACCACCAAGGTGGACAAACCGGTTACATCGTCGGTTTGTTTCGCTACAGTCACGCCTTCTTCGATATTCTCAAAGCGAACACGACCTGCAAACTCGGTAATCATCGGACGGGTATGCGGATCCCAGGTAGCCAGAGTCTGGCCAGCTTTCACCACACCGCCATCTTTGGCCTGCAACAAAGCACCGTAAGGTACTTTATGGCGTTCACGCTCACGACCGATATCATCATGTATCACGATTTCAGATGAGCGGCCGATTACTACCAGCTCACCTTTGTTATTGGCTACATAACGCATCTGACTGGAGAAGCGCACAGTACCACCTGATTTTGCTTCTACCTGACTGGCAGCAGCTGCTCGTGAAGCGGCACCACCAATGTGGAAGGTACGCATGGTTAACTGGGTACCCGGTTCACCAATGGATTGCGCTGCAATCACGCCCACGGATTCACCAGCATTCACCAGTTTACCGCGTGCCAGGTCACGTCCGTAACATTTGGCACATAAACCATGGCGGGTTTTACAGGTAATCGGCGTGCGTACTTTAATTTCATCGACGCCGGAATTGTCAATCAAATCCACCAGACTTTCGTTTAGCAGGGTACCGGCGTCCACCAGTGTCTCACCGCTGGTCGGATCCACCACGTCTTCAGCAGTCACTCGGCCCAGTACGCGGTCACGCAGTGATTCGATAATATCACCGCCCTGTACCACAGCTTTCATGACAAAGCCATCATTGGTACCACAATCATCTTCTACCACTACCAAGTCCTGAGTTACGTCTACCAGACGACGGGTCAGATAACCGGAGTTAGCGGTTTTCAATGCGGTATCGGCCAGACCTTTACGCGCACCGTGGGTAGAAATAAAGTACTGCAATACCGTCAAACCCTCACGGAAGTTGGAGGTAATCGGTGTTTCAATAATGGAACCATCAGGTTTTGCCATCAAGCCGCGCATACCTGATAACTGTTTAATCTGTGCCGCAGAACCACGGGCACCGGAATCGGCCATCATGTAGATGGAGTTGAACGATTCCTGATCAACCAGATTACCTTCGCGGTCAACTACTTTCTGGGTAGACAGATTATCCATCATCGCTTTGGCGATCTTGTCACCGGTACGACCCCAGATATCGACTACTTTATTGTAGCGTTCGCCATTGGTTACCAAACCTTGACGATACTGGTCTTCAATCTCTTTCACTTCGGCATTAGCTTCTGCCAGAAACTGTGGTTTGCTTTCCGGTACCAGCATATCGTCAACACAGATTGAGATACCGGCACGGGTTGAGAATGCATAACCGGTATACATCAGATGGTCGGCAAAAATCACTGTATCGCGCAAGCCACAACGGCGGAACGAAGCATTAATCAGCTTGGAAATTTCTTTTTTCTTCAGCGTTTTATTAATATGCTCGAATGACAGACCTTTTGGCAGGATTTCTGACAGCAGCGCACGACCTACTGTAGTTTCGTAGCGGTTTACTACTGGTACAAATTCGTCCTGACCGTTTTTCACCCATTCGCGCAAACGCACAGTAATTTTGGTACCCAGCTCTACCTGACGAGTCTGATAGGCGCGGTGTACTTCCTTCACATCGGCAAACAGGCTGCCTTCGCCCTTACCATTAATTTTGTCGCGGGTCATGTAGTACAGACCCAATACGATATCCTGTGACGGTACGATAATCGGGTCACCATTGGCTGGCGACAACACATTGTTGGAAGCCAGCATCAGGGTACGCGCTTCCATTTGCGCTTCCAGACTCAATGGTACATGTACGGCCATCTGGTCACCGTCAAAGTCGGCATTAAATGCAGTACATACCAATGGGTGCAACTGAATGGCCTTGCCTTCAATCAGAATCGGTTCAAAAGCCTGAATACCCAAACGGTGCAAGGTTGGTGCACGGTTGAGCAAAATCGGATGTTCACGAATAACGTCTTCGAGAATATCCCATACAATCGGCTCTTCCTGTTCCACCATTTTTTTGGCTTTTTTAATGGTGGTTACTGTTGGGTCGAGTTGTTCCAGTTTGTGGAAAATAAACGGTTTGAACAGTTCCAGAGCCATTTTTTTCGGCAAACCGCATTGGTGCAGTCGCAGGTAAGGACCTACGGTAATCACTGAACGGCCAGAATAGTCGACACGTTTACCCAGCAGGTTCTGACGGAAACGGCCGCCTTTACCTTTAATCATGTCAGCCAATGATTTCAGCGGACGTTTGTTGGCACCAGTCATCGCTTTACCACGACGGCCATTGTCCAGCAGGGAGTCAACTGCTTCCTGCAACATGCGTTTTTCATTGCGGACGATGATGTCCGGTGCACGCAACTCCAGCAAACGTTTCAAACGATTATTACGGTTAATGACGCGGCGATACAGGTCATTCAAATCTGAAGTGGCAAAACGGCCACCATCCAGCGGTACCAGCGGACGCAAATCCGGTGGCAATACTGGCAGCACGTCCATAATCATCCACTCCAGTCTCATACCGGAGCGCTGAAATGCTTCCAACACTTTCAAGCGTTTAGCAATTTTCTTAATTTTAGTGTCGGAACTGGTGGACTCAAGCTCCTGACGCAGTACAGTTACTTCATGAGCAATATCCATGGCACGCAACAAATCGCGAATGCCTTCTGCACCCATCTTGGCTTCAAAGTCACCGCCAAATTCTTCATATTTGTTGATGAATTCTTCTTCACTGAGCAATTGACGCGGCTGCAATGAAGTCAGACCAGGATCAGTTACCACATAGGCTTCAAAATACAGAATGCGTTCGATATCCCGCAAAGTCATATCCAATACCATACCCAGACGGGATGGCAGTGACTTCAGAAACCAGATATGTGCAACCGGTGCAGCCAGTTCAATATGCCCCATGCGCTCACGACGCACTTTGGACAAAGTCACCTCTACACCACATTTTTCACAGGTCACACCACGGAATTTCAGGCGTTTGTATTTACCACACAAACATTCATAATCTTTAATCGGGCCAAAAATTTTGGCACAGAACAGGCCGTCACGTTCCGGTTTGAAGGTACGGTAGTTAATCGTTTCCGGCTTTTTCACTTCACCGTACGACCAAGAACGAATGGTATCCGGCGAAGCAATGCCGATTTTGATTGCGTCAAATTCTTCTTCGGCACTGACATTTTGCAGCGGATTAAATAAGTCTGATAAAGCTTTCATATTTGCTCCTGACGATGCCGCATGCAGTATCTACACACTGCATGCGACCGGTGTCGGTTAGTAACGTTCCAAATCCATATCCAAGCCCAAAGAGCGAATCTCTTTCAGTAACACATTGAAAGATTCCGGCATGCCGGCGTCAATCTTGTATTCGCCTTTAACGATGTTTTCATACATTTTGGTACGGCCGGTAACGTCATCTGATTTCACAGTCAACATTTCCTGCAAGGTATAAGCAGCACCATAAGCTTCCAGTGCCCACACCTCCATCTCACCAAAACGCTGACCACCAAACTGAGCTTTACCACCTAGTGGCTGCTGTGTTACCAGACTGTACGGACCAGTTGAACGGGCATGCATTTTCTCATCAACCAAGTGGTGCAGTTTGAGGTAGTGCATTACCCCTACCGTTACCTTACGGTCAAAGGCTTCACCGGTACGGCCATCATACAGTGTCATCTGGGTACGGGTATCGTTGAAACCCAGTTTCTGGATTTCCGGATCGTCTTCCGGATAGGCCAGCGCCAGCATGTTTTTGATTTCGGATTCTTCCGCACCATCAAATACCGGCGTAGCTACAGTCATCCCTTTACGCAGATGTTGTGCCAGATTGATGATTTCTTCGTCATTAAACTGCGACAGATCTTCTTTCTTGCCACTACTGTTGTACACCTTCTCAAGGAAAGCACGAATATCATCAGCAGCACGTTTTTCCGCCAGCATGCGGTCAATCCGTTCACCAATACCTTTGGCTGCCCAGCCCAGATGCACTTCCAGAATCTGACCGATATTCATACGACTTGGTACACCCAGCGGGTTCAGCACAATATCCACTGAACGGCCATCAGCCATGTACGGCATGTCTTCAACTGGCAGAATGCGAGATACCACACCCTTATTACCATGGCGGCCAGCCATCTTGTCACCGGCTTTCAGACGACGTTTGATGGCAATAAATACCTTAACCATCTTCTGTACACCCGGTTGCAATTCATCACCCTGGGTAAGTTTTTTCTTCTTGATTTCATACATGGCATCTGATTCTTCATGTTTGGCCTGCAAACTTTCTTTAATCAGCTCTACCTGTTTGGCGATACTTTCATCGCTCAGACGAATATCAAACCAGTCGTGCCGGCTCGGCAATGATGCCAGATAGTCTTTAGTAACTTCTGCACCTTTAGCCAGTTTTAAGGGGCCGCCATTAACCTTTTGTCCCAGAATCAGGCGTTCAATACGATCAAATGCATCATCATTGAAAATGCGCAACTGATCAGTCAGGTTCTGACGATAGCGTTTCAGCTCAGCATCAATAATCGCTTTGGCACGTTTATCACGTTCAATGCCTTCACGAGTGAATACCTGTACATCAATAACGGTACCACTCATGCCAGTAGGCATACGCAAGGAAGTATCTTTTACATCACTGGCTTTTTCACCAAAAATAGCTCGCAACAGTTTTTCTTCTGGAGTGAGTTGAGTTTCACCTTTAGGTGTTACTTTACCCACCAGTACATCACCGGCTTCTACTTCTGCACCGATGTAAACAATACCAGACTCATCCAGACGATTCTGCATGCGTTCAGACAAGTTCGGGATATCACGGGTAATTTCTTCTGCACCCAGTTTGGTATCACGGGATACCACATTCAATTCTTCGATATGAATGGAAGTATAACGATCGCCAGCAACTACCCGTTCTGAAATCAGAATTGAGTCTTCATAGTTGTAACCATTCCATGGCATGAAAGCAATGGTCATATTCTGACCCAGTGCCAGCTCACCCAAATCAGTAGAAGCACCATCGGCAATCACATCACCGCGAGCAATAACGTCGCCTTTCTGTACAGCCGGACGCTGATTGATGTTGGTAGACTGGTTGGAACGGGTGAACTTCACCAGATTGTAAATATCCACACCTACTTCACCAGCGGTAGCTTCGTCATCATTGACACGTACCACAACACGGTTGGCATCGACATACTCAACCACACCGCCACGGCTGGCCGCAATAGCAGTAGCACTATCAATTGCAACTGAGCGTTCAATACCTGTACCTACCAGTGGTTTTTCTGCACGCAGACAAGGTACTGCCTGACGTTGCATGTTGGCACCCATCAAAGCACGGTTCGCATCATCGTGCTCAAGAAACGGAATCAGAGAAGCCGCCACAGAAACCACCTGACCGGTAGCCACGTCCATATACTGTACGCGGTCTGGTGTCGCCATAATGGTTTCACCTTTTTCACGACAGGTTACCAGATCACCGATAATACGGCCTTCTTCATCCAGATCGGCATTAGCCTGAGCAATGACAAAGCGGCCTTCTTCGATTGCAGACAGATAGTCAATATCATTGGTTACCTTACCATCCACTACACGGCGATAAGGTGTTTCCAGAAAACCATATTTATTGGTACGGGCATAAACAGCCAGTGAATTAATCAAACCAATATTCGGGCCTTCTGGCGTTTCAATCGGACATACGCGACCATAGTGGGTTGGATGTACGTCACGCACCTCAAAACCAGCACGTTCACGGGTCAGACCACCCGGGCCCAAGGCAGATACACGACGCTTATGGGTTACTTCAGACAGCGGGTTAGTCTGGTCCATAAACTGTGATAACTGACTGGATCCGAAAAATTCCTTAATGGCCGCAGAAACCGGTTTGGCATTAATCAGGTCATGTGGCATCAGATTTTCTGATTCAGCCTGATTCAGGCGTTCTTTTACGGCACGTTCCACACGTGACAAGCCACTACGGAACTGGTTTTCAGCCAGCTCACCAACCGAACGCACGCGACGGTTACCCAAATGGTCAATATCATCCACTTCACCATGACCGTTGCGTAATTCTACCAGCGTGGCAATTACAGATACGATATCTGGGATGGTCAGCACATGATTGCCTTCTTTATCGGCATCGACAAAAGTCTGCGTCATCAGGCGGCCATACCAGGATTCTTGCTGTGCTTCCAGCAATTTTTGCTGATAGGTACGTGTGTTGAATTTCATCCGGCCAACGCGTGACAGGTCATAACTGTCTTCGCTGAAAAACAGACGGTTAAACAACGCTTCTACTGCATCTTCGGTTGGTGGTTCACCCGGGCGCATCATGCGATAAATGGCAATACGCGCAGCCTGCTGACCCTCGGTTTCGTCCGTACGCAGGGTATTGGAAACATAACCACCCTGATCCAGATCATTGATATACAGAGTAGAAATCTCCTTAACTCCCTGAATATCAAACTGTGCCAGTAATTCTTCGGTGATTTCATCATTGGTTTTGGCCAGTACTTCACCAGTATCAGGCACAATGACATCAGCAGCCAGCACCTTGCCAATCAGGCTTTCCGGTTCAACTTCCAGCCATTTAATGTCAGCAGCAACAATGTCACGGATATTTTTGGCATTGATGCGTTTACCCTTCTGTACCAATATTTTACCGTCTTTATCGACCAAGTCGAATTTGGCAGTCTCACCTTTCAGGCGTGACGGTATCAGATTAGTGTGCACACCATCTCTAGATAAGAAGTACTGTTCTTTGTCATAGAACATATTCAATATCTGTTCCGGTGTGAAACCTAGGGCTTTCAGCAAAATTGTCACCGGCATTTTACGGCGACGGTCAATACGGAAATAAAGCAGATCTTTCGGATCAAACTCAAAATCAAGCCATGAACCACGGTAAGGAATAATACGAGCAGAAAACAGTAATTTACCTGAAGAGTGTGATTTACCGCGATCATGCTCAAAGAATACGCCTGGTGAACGGTGCAACTGCGACACAATCACACGCTCAGTACCATTGATAATGAATGAACCACTAGGTGTCATCAGCGGAATTTCACCCATGTATACTTCATTTTCACGAACTTCTTTAACCACATTCGGTTTGGATGACTCTTTGTCTAAAATTACCAGACGAATTCGCGCACGCAATGGAGCAGCATAAGTAATGCCGCGTAATTGGCACTCTGGAATATCGAACAGAGGTTCACCTAGCACATAATGGGTAAATTCCAGACGGGCATAACCGTTATGACTAACAATTGGGAAAATAGACTGGAAGGCTGCCTGAAGACCAGTATCAGCACGTTGGTCAAAAGGAGTTTCCATCTGCAAAAACTGCGTATAGGAATCCAACTGTGTAGCTAATAGAAACGGTACTTCCAATACATTGGCACGTTTGGCAAAGCTTTTACGGATACGTTTTTTTTCAGTAAAAGAGTAGGACATGAACAGTCTCCAGTAGGGAGGTTTGGCAAGTAAGGTTTTATAAATACTCAGACAACTATCAAAATAAATATAGTAAAATTAAGTAAATTATAGGTATTTTTGTAAATATTTATAAAACTTCACTTAGGTTAGACAAGCGAAAGCAGGCTGGTAGCCTAAGCTACCAGCCTGTAAAACACAACTGAGATTACTTGATTTCGACAGAAGCGCCAGCTTCTTCCAGTTGTTTTTTGATGTCATCGGCTTCAGCCTGAGAAACACCTTCTTTAAGGGTTTTAGGAGCGCCGTCAACCAGATCTTTAGCTTCTTTCAGACCCAGGCCAGTGATGGCACGAACAACTTTAATCACGCCAACTTTTTGTGCACCGGCAGAAGTCAATACTACGTCAAACTCAGTTTTTTCTTCAGCGGCAGCAACACCATTAGTACCAGGGCCTGAAACAGCCAGAGCAGCTGCAGAAACACCGAATTTTTCTTCAAAAGCTTTAACCAGGTCGTTCAATTCCATAACGGTCAGGTTACCAACTGCTTCCAAGATGTCTTCTTTAGTAATAGCCATGCTATTAAACTCCAATAATTGAGAATGAAAATTTAAATATATAAGGGATGAAAATTATGCAGCTTCTTCGCCAGCTTTTTTCTCGGCCAGAGCAGCAAGTGCACGGGCAAAGCCAGAAACAGGTGCTTGCATAATACCCAGCAATTTCGCCAGCAATTCGTCGCGGCTCGGAATAGAAGCAAGTTCTGTAACCTGAGCAACATCAAGCAACTCACCATTATATGAGCCTGCTTTTAGCACGATTTTTTCATCTTTTTTCGAGAACTGGTGCAGTACTTTTGCAGCAGCAACCGGGTCTTCAGATACCGCATAAACCAAAGGACCAACCATCTGGTCAGCCAGGCCTGCGAATGAAGTACCTTCAACAGCGCGACGGGCTAATGTGTTTTTCAACACATGCAGGTATACACCTGCCTTACGAGCATTGGCACGCAGTTCGGTCATGCTAGCAACACTGATACCACGATACTCGGCAATAACCATAGTTTGTGCATTAGCGATGGCTGATGCAATTTCGGCTACGGCTGCTTGCTTGGTTTCAATATTGAGACTCAAGGTCTACCTCCCACTGTTTTTAAACAGAGCAATACAAGTATTACTCCACCCAGCGCGGCAACCCAAAAAGACATCCATAAGCAGAGCTTACACAAGATTATCTGGGACTACCGTCTGCGTAGGGTAATTTTTAAAATCTGCATTATCAGCACAGATTCCCTACGGTCTTGGACATCTACTTATTTCTAAGTAGCCCGACATATAAATGTGACACACTTATATGAATTTTGATGGCAGTCTAAAATGAAACAGACTGCCAGTAGTAATATGCTTCTTAGCTATTTACAGAGGCACTGTCAATACGCAAGCCTGCACCCATGGTGCTGGATACTGCGATTTTACGCAGATATTGGCCTTTTGCAGCAGCAGGTTTGGCTTTAACAATTGCATCCAGAAGAGCATTGAAGTTTTCACGCAGATCAGCAGCTTCAAAAGAAGCACGGCCAATAGTTGCATGAACAATACCAGCTTTGTCAGTACGATACTGTACCTGACCAGCCTTGGCATTTTTTACAGCTTCAGCAACATTAGGCGTTACAGTACCTACTTTAGGGTTTGGCATCAGACCACGCGGGCCCAGAATGGTACCCAGCTGACCAACCACACGCATGGCATCAGGTGAAGCAATAACCACGTCGAAGTTCAGATTGCCTGCTTTTACTTCAGCAGCCAGATCATCAAAACCAACCACGTCAGCACCAGCTGCTTTGGCAGCTTCGGCATTGGCACCCTGAGTAAATACAGCCACGCGTACAGTTTTACCTGTACCTTTAGGCAGTACTACTGAACCACGGATTACCTGATCAGATTTACGTGCATCCACACCCAAATTGAAAGACACATCAATAGATTCATCAAATTTGGCGGTAGCATTTGCTTTTACCAGATTCAATGCTTCATCAATAGTATACAATTTATTGGTTTCTACAGCAGCGCGAATAGCCTGCATACGTTTAGAAAGTTTTGCCATTTACACACCCTCCACATCTAAACCCATTGAACGGGCACTACCAGCGATGGTGCGCACAGCTGCATCCAGATCCGCAGCAGTTAAATCAGGCTCTTTGGCCTTGGCAATTTCTTCCAGTTGTGCACGGGTCACTTTACCCACTTTTTGTGTCAGCGGATTAGAGCTACCTTTTTGCAAACCAGCTGCTTTTTTCAGCAAAATAGAAGCTGGCGGAGTTTTCATCACAAAGGTAAATGATTTATCTGCAAATGCAGTAATCACTACCGGAACCGGCAAGCCAGGCTCTACATTTTGTGTAGCAGCATTAAATGCTTTACAGAATTCCATGATATTCAAACCGCGTTGACCCAAAGCAGGGCCTACCGGAGGAGATGGATTGGCTTTACCTGCAGGAATCTGCAGTTTGATGTAGCCTACAATTTTTTTTGCCACTTGATTTAGACTCCAAATAAACGGGTATGACGCAGCATTTGCTGCTTCCCAAAAGCAAGACCCGTGATTATAAAGAAAATTTCTTTTCCTTACAAGCACAGGTTAAGTTGTGTTGTATTCTTGCTGTTAAATTTTCTCTACCTGAGAAAATTCCAGCTCCACTGGTGTTTCACGACCAAATATCTGTACTGCAACGCGTAATTTGTTACGCTCGTAATTGACTTCTTCGACAACGCCGTTAAAGTCTTTGAATGGCCCTTCATTCACGCGTACTTGCTGGCCAACATCAAACAGTACTTTGGGTTTTGGTTTTTCCACGCCGCTTTGCACCTGATGCAAAATAGCATCTACTTCACGAGCAGAAATAGGTAATGGTTTATTGGCTGTTCCACCAATAAAGCCGGTTACACGCGGGGTATTTTTTACCAGATGCCATGAAGCATCGGTCATATCCATTTCTACCAGTACATAACCCGGAAAAAATTTGCGTTCGGTAATACTGCGGCGACCATTTTTTATATCCACCACTTCTTCAACCGGCACCAGTATCTGACCAAAATACTCACCCATTCCTTCGCGCTCAATGCGCTCTTTCAAGGTTTTCTGGACATTTTTTTCAAAACCGGAATAAGCGTGTACAACGTACCACTGTTTTGCCATGATTAACTCCTCTTCATAAAGATGTCGAATAACAACCATGAAATCAGGCTGTCAACACCCCAAATAAATATCGACAAGACAGCTACAAATATTAGTACAAACAAGGTCATGCGCAATGCTTCATTGCGCTCGGGCCACACTACTTTCCTGGCTTCCGACACACTGTCACGCACATAGGCAGTCAGCTCACGCCCGCCAGTACTCCAGAAAAATACGATTACGATGGCCGCTACTACTCCTACTAATGGAAATAGATAACGGATGTAAAGTGGTAATTGCGCATTCAAAGCATAGAATGCCATGATACCAGCGGCAATTAGTATGGCTGATAGGATATATTTGAGAAAATCAAAACGCTTGTTGCGTTTGATTTCCAATTGCTGCTGTTGTCTGGCTTCAGCTTTTAATTGCGCTTTGGTTTTGGTTCCCACATCTTTCGATGTTTTGTTGTCCATACAACCACCTTTTGATTAATACAAAAAAGACTAACCGACCTATGGCCGATTAGTCTGATTTTTGGCAGGCCAGGAGGGTCTCGAACCCCCAACCCTCGGTTTTGGAGACCGATACTCTACCAATTGAGCTACTGGCCTACAAAACTTTAAGCGATAACTTTAGCAACCACACCGGCACCAACTGTACGGCCACCTTCACGAATCGCAAAGCGCAAGCCTTCTTCCATCGCAATCGGGTGAATCAATTCTACATCGATGGTTACGTTTTCACCTGGCATTACCATTTCCACGCCTTCTGCCAGACTTACTGCTCCTGTTACGTCAGTAGTACGGAAATAGAATTGTGGGCGGTAGTTTGCGAAGAATGGAGTATGACGACCACCTTCTTCTTTGCTCAATACGTAAACTTCTGCTTTGAATTTGGTGTGCGGAGTGATGCTGCCCGGTTTTGCCAATACCTGACCACGTTCTACTTCTTCACGTTTGGTACCACGCAACAATACACCTACGTTGTCACCTGCCTGACCTTGATCCAGCAGTTTGCGGAACATTTCCACACCGGTACAAGTGGTTTTTTGGGTCTCTTTCAGACCTACGATTTCAATTTCGTCGCCTACATTGATTACACCACGTTCTACACGGCCGGTAACCACGGTACCACGACCTGAAATTGAGAATACGTCTTCAATCGGCAACAGGAATGGTTTGTCTACTGCACGTTCCGGAGTAGGAATGTAGCTGTCTAATGCATCTGCCAAAGCCATGATTGAAGCTTCACCGATGTCAGAAGTATCACCTTCCAGTGCTTTCAGTGCAGAACCTTTAATCAATGGAATGTCATCACCAGGGAATTCGTAGCTAGACAGCAGATCACGGATTTCCATTTCTACCAGTTCCAGCAACTCTTCGTCGTCTACCATGTCGCATTTGTTCATGTAAACGATGATGTAAGGTACGCCTACCTGACGAGCCAGCAGGATGTGCTCACGAGTTTGTGGCATCGGACCGTCAGCAGCAGAAACCACCAGAATGGCGCCGTCCATCTGTGCAGCACCGGTAATCATGTTTTTCACGTAGTCAGCGTGTCCCGGGCAGTCAACGTGTGCATAGTGACGCTCTGCGGTTTCGTATTCTACGTGTGAAGTATTAATGGTAATACCACGGGCTTTTTCTTCCGGGGCATTGTCAATCTGATCGTAGGCTTTCGCTGCACCACCAAATTTTTTGGACAGAATGGTACAAATTGCAGCGGTCAGTGTGGTTTTACCATGGTCAACGTGACCGATGGTGCCAACGTTTACGTGCGGTTTGCTCCGCTCGAATTTTTCTTTAGCCATGGCTACTTCCTATCTAAAGATGATTAGTTTAATTCAGGTGGTGCCCATGGACAGAATTGAACTGTCGGCCTCTCCCTTACCAAGGGAGTGCTCTACCCCTGAGCTACATGGGCATACGGCGGTATTTACTTATCTGGAGCGGGTGAAGGGAATCGAACCCTCACCGTAAGCTTGGAAGGCTTCTGCTCTACCATTGAGCTACACCCGCATACTTACTTAAAAACTACTCCAAGTAAGACTGGAATTTTGGTGGAGGGAGAAGGATTCGAACCTTCGAAGCTTTCGCAACAGATTTACAGTCTGCCCCCTTTGGCCGCTCGGGAATCCCTCCAAAAGAGAACGGCATGATAATGTTCATTTGCATCTTCGTCAAGTCTATTGAGCAATTTTTTTTGCCCAAAATAATAATTAACTGTTTCAAATGCATTTCAGCCGGAATAAATTTACTCCTTTTCTGCCATTAGCTGCTGATATTTCGCTTCCAGCTCTGCTTCGCTTTCAGGGTGCTCTTCATCAATGATGATGCAGTCTACCGGGCAAACCTGCTGGCACTGTGGCTCATCATAATGTCCAACACACTGGGTACAACGCTCCGGGGTGATTTCATAAATCTCATCACCCTGATAAATAGCGTTGTTTGGGCACTCGGGCTCGCACACATCGCAGTTAATGCACTCATCTGTTATCAAGAGTGACATATTTTTCCTTTATCGTTAAATTTAACTCAAAACCATTGGGCGCGGATTATAACATTATTTTGCCTCTACCCCGGTTAGCGGCTATCTGTTTATGCCATCTATTCGTTGCGGTAAGTTAATAATTCAAAACGGCTTATACCTGACTTTCCCTCTCGCAGCAGCTGCCAGCCTGCTGGTAATGTGGGTAATGTACTGCTTTCCAGATAGACACGTGCCTGTGGCTGCAGATGCGGGACAATGGCGTCTAAGAGCTCATGCCATTGCTGCCAGACATAAGGCGGATCAAGAAACACTACGTCAAAATGCTGACGGTTATTCGCGAGAAAACTCTGTGCATCAGTACAGATGAGCTCTACCTGACTAAAATTCAATTGTTGCAGATTGTTTTTTATTGCAGCTGCCACCTGACGATTTTTTTCTATCAGGGTAACTGTTCTGGCTCTTCTGGAAGCAGCTTCCAGCCCCATCACTCCGCTACCGGCAAAAAGATCCAGTACAGCCATACCGGTTAAGTCCTGTCCTAGCCAGTTAAACAGACGTTCACGCACACTATCGGCAGTCGGGCGCAGGCCATCAGCAGTCGGAAAGGTTAATTTACGACCCCGGTGTGTGCCACCAATGATACGCACCTGATTGCGATGCTGTTGCTGTACTTTTGCCACGTGAGTTTACTCCGATAAAAAAGACTTTCAGGCATTCTGAAAGTCTCGATAAATTTAATTACTTTGAGGTGCCTGTTTTATTCTTTTGGTGCAGGCGGTTCAATTTGTTCCGTATAACCACATTCTTTTTGCGGACACACTTTTTCGGTGCCGCGTCGCTTGGTGGTTTTGATGGTTAATATTGGCCAACTACATTGCGGACAGGGCTCATTAATTGGTGGATTCCACACTGCATAGTCACAATCCGGATAGGTATTACAACTATAAAATAGCTTTCCATAGCGGCTTTTACGCTCAATGAGGTTGCCTTTATGGCATTTCGGACATTCAATGCCGGTGTCTTTGGGTTTTTCCAGTGGCTCAATATATTTACATTTGGGATAATTGGCACAACCAATGAATTTGCCATAACGTCCGCGCTTGTAAACCAGCTGTCCTTCACACTTCGGACAGTTGCGCCCTTCTACTACGGTAGGCTCTTCTGCCGCCTTGGCCGCTTCTTCGGCAGTTTCATTAACGTTACGGGTGTAGTCACACTCTGGGTAGCCGCTACATGCTATAAAACGACCCCGTTTACCAAATTTAATCTGTAATTGGTGTGCACTACATTTGGGGCAGATTTCATCCAGATTTTCGGCGGTGAGCTCTGCACGCGGAATATCTTCCTTGGCCTTGATTTCTTTATCAAAGCCTTTCCAGAATTGTTGCATTACTGGCTTCCATTCCCGTTTGCCGCCGGCAATGTCATCCAGCTGGTTTTCCAGTCTGGCAGTAAAATTGTAATCTACATACTGGCCGAAATGCTCAGTCAGGAATTTGTTGACTACTTCACCGGTATCAGTAGGCAGAAAACGCTTCTGTTCCAGAGTAACGTATTCACGTTCTTTCAGTGTGGAAATAATACTGGCATAGGTTGATGGCCGGCCGATACCATATTCTTCCAGTGCTTTAACCAGACTGGCTTCAGAGTAACGTGGTGGTGGCTGGGTAAAATGCTGTTCGCCAAAAATTCTGTCGACCGGCAGATTGTCGCCTTCATGCAGTTCTGGCAATTTTTTGGCATTTTCTTCATCTTCGCTGTCGTCCACGCCTTCTTCGTATACGCTGAGAAAACCGGCAAAAGTCTGTACCTGACCGGTTACTCGGAAGATACCTTTACCAACGACAATATCGACGCTGGTAGTATCAAAACGGGCAGGCGCCATTTGGCAGGCTACTGCACGCTGCCAGATCATCTGATACAGGCGAAACTGGTCAGCAGTCAGAAAAGGTTTTACTTCTTCTGGCGTACGATAGACTGAGGTTGGGCGAATAGCTTCGTGCGCTTCCTGTGCATTTTTGGATTTGGTTTTGTAAATCTTCGGTGCAGACGGCAGATATTCGCTGCCAATTTTATGGTCAATATAATGGCGTATTTCAACTACGGCATCGTCGGACAGGCTAACTGAGTCGGTACGCATGTAGGTAATCAGCCCCACTGCACCCTGTCCGACATCCACACCTTCATATAATTGCTGGGCAGTACGCATAGTACGGTCTGTAGTCATGCTCAGCTTGCGTACTGCTTCCTGTTGCATGGTTGAAGTGGTAAAAGGAGCAGCTGGATTCCGGCTGCGCTTTTTCTTTTCCACTTTGGACACATGTGCCTGCTGTCCGTCCAGTGCATTTACAATTTCCTGCTGCTGGGCTTCATCTGGGATATCAAACTGTTCCAGTTTCTGCCCCTGCCAGTGGGTTAATTTGGCGGTAAATTTGGTACGCGCCTTATGGCTGTCCAGATGTACAGTCCAGTATTCCTGGGCAGTAAATTCGCGGATTTCCTGCTCACGCTCACAAATCATGCGTAACGCCGGACTTTGTACTCTGCCAGCAGACAAACCACGGCGAATTTTTTTCCATAATAGTGGCGACAGATTAAAGCCAACCAGATAATCCAGTGCTCGTCGTGTCTGTTGTGCATCTACCAGTGTTTGTGACAGTTCACGCGGATGAGCAACGGCCTCCAGCACGGCTTTTTTGGTTACTTCATGGAATACTACCCGCTTTGGATGCAGGTTTTTCAACCCACGCTTGGATTTGAGTATCTCCTGTAAATGCCAGGAAATGGCTTCACCTTCCCTATCCGGGTCGGTGGCCAGATACAGTGCATCTGCTTCTTTGGCCGCAGCAACAATGGCATCCAGATGTTTGGCATTGCGGCTGACAAGCTGATATTTCATGGCAAAGTCATTTTCTGGATCCACGGCACCACTTTTGGGCACCAGATCGCGCACATGGCCATAAGAAGCCAGAATTTCAAAATCGCTGCCTAAATATTTTTTCAGCGTCTTGGCTTTAGATGGAGATTCAACAATCAACAGGTTTTTTGCCATTCGTTCAGGCTCACATTCGTAATTTAAGTATTTGTGATATGTTGTTAGTCTGGTTTATTCTAATAAATACGCTTGGACAAAGCAAAAAGCTTTCAGACGTACTGACTGAAAGCTTTCAAATACTGTATCGCTGTCAGTAATTTTACTGCATTATGGCCTCACCATTAAGTGCAGCCATTAATTCATCGCCGATTAATACCGGTAATTCTGAACGATGTGCCCATAATACCAACAAAGCTAACACTTTGGCATGATCTACCGTGATGTCTTCGTAAGGTAAGTTCATCAGGGCGTTGAGTACAAATTCGCGCTGCTCTGGCTTAAGTGCGCCATTCTGCTCCAGAAAATGTATCAGACCACGTACATCCAGAGGCAGTGCATCCAGTTCTTCATTATTGTAAATGCGTGTCCCTGTACTGCTGCGTAATATTTCTGCCGGAATCACTGGTTCAAAACGCAAATAATCCAGACACGATAATGCGTCACCAATTTCTTCATCATTGAAACCTACTTCTTCCAGCAGTGCACCCAGATCTTTACGCGGAGGGAATGCATCAACGTCTTGAAAGTGCTCAATCAAAAACGCTATTACATCAATCATTTGCTTTCCTTTCAAGATTTAATGCGTTGATAACAACCGCCCGGCAGGGCAGTAATCCAGCCACCAAGTTCCAGTGCTACCAGATGAGCATACACATCTGTTGCAGCCATGCCAAGTGTTGTAACCAGTGTGTCCGGATGAACCACACTGTAACCCAGTCCAGCCAGAATCTGCTGTTCCATCGGGCTGAGTGCAGATAAAGGCGCACTGGCCAATGATAAATCTTCAGGATTACCAATGCTTGAGGATGGCGTACTGATTGGGGATACTTGTTGGGTAGATTGGCTGCTATATGATTGCAAATGCGGTTTTTGCAAGAGTAAAGGGCATTCCTGCAGAATATCCTCTAGATTTTCTACCAGTCTGGCCCCCTGTTTAATCAGTGCGTGACAGCCTTTACTTAAAGGATTATCAATCGAGCCCGGTATCGCCATGACTTCCCGACCCATTTCACCTGCCAAACGTGCGGTAATTAATGAACCCGATTCGGTTGCAGCCTCTATTACTAGCGTACCCTGACTCAGTGCCGCAATCAAGCGATTGCGCCGGGGAAAATTACCGGCCAAAGAACGTGTACCTAACGGAAATTCAGAAATAATGCAGCCATGTGCAGCAATCTGTGCAGCCAGAGCTTTGTTGCGTGCCGGATACACACGGTCAATTCCGGTGCCCCAGACAGCAATGGTACTCCCTGTACCCAACAATGCACCCTGATGGGCAGCAGTATCAATACCATCAGCCATTCCGGAGATAACGGTAATTCCCTTTTGTGCTAGTGCTTTGGCAAAATCACGGGCGATGCGCATTGCCTGTGGTGTTGCATGGCGGCTGCCCACTATGGCTAGTGATGGCTGGTGCAGGCATTGGCTGTTGCCACGGATAAATAATAATGGCGGTGGTGTCAGTCCTTCAGTTAGCAGTGCCGGATAATCGGTATCGTTCAACAATAACAGCCGAGCATCGGCATGGGATTGCTCCCATATCAGGGCGGCTTCTGCAGCCTGTCTGGCCTCGTCACTACGCCAGTACCGGCTAGCCTGCGTGCGAAGCAGGAAAGGTTTGATTTCAGCAATATTTGCAGACAGTGTGGCTTGTGCTGAACCAAAATGTTTCAATAGGCGCAGAAATGTTTCGCTGCCTATATATGGAGTTAAAGCCAGCTCAATCCATGCACAGCGCTCTTGCTCATTCATTTACATTATCTTACATTAAATATTTTACTAATTATGACAAAAGTAAGTTTATAGAACAATTGATTATTTAAATATAGCAGCCGAATATTATTTATATTAAATATAATTATCTGCTTATCCAATATAAATTATTAATTTATTTAATTATTATGAATTCTAATTTATATTTCAAATCAAAATTAAAATTTTTTTATTTGAAAAAATTAAAATTTTGCTCCGCCAGTTGCTATCAATCTAAAAATTTTATAAATTTGTGTTTGTTTTTGTAAACATATATATGTATACTTAATCATGTGAGCACTACTGTGATCTGATGCTGTTTAGACTTTCGGGATAAGAATCAAAGGTACATATATGCTAGCGTCACTTAAATTCAAGGACTTTTTGCATCCACGACCGGCACCATCTGGAATTGATGTAGACTGTAAGTTGAAACATTTTGCTATTATTACTTATGCGGTTGATGCACATAAATTTGCCGGATTATTCCCGCCACGTTTCCAGCTAGATAGTGTCATGATTGATGGTCAGGAAAAAGGTTTGCTATCAGTGGTACCCTTTATGGATGTGGATTTTACCTCGGCAGTTTATCCTTTTCCTGTTTTCACCATGGGGCAAACCAATTACCGGATTTACATCATTGATACCACTACTGGAGAACGCTGTGTCTGGTTTTTGGGCACAACCTTGGATTCGTGGACCATTATGGTACCTCGCCATGTGTGGAAGCTACCGTGGCACCCAGGCAAAATGAGTTTTAATTGTGATTTTGACCAGCATTCTGGCTGCTACCGGCACTATGAAATGCATACACAGGCAGATTGGGCACCCGCTCAGGTACAATTAAGCCAGCAACCTGATCAGGAATTTCATTTTCAGGGTTTTCCTGATAGCGAAACCGCACTGATTTATCTGACTCACCCGCTGGCGGGTTTTTATTACCGCCGCAATGGTAAATTAGGTACTTATCGAGTTTGGCATGATCGTCTGGACGTGAAACCAGCCAAACTTGAATCGGCGCGATTTGGTTTGCTAAGCCGAATGAAACTGGTTAATGAAGATGAACAACAGCACCCGTATAGTGTGCTGCTTCAACCGATTAATGAATTTACAATTTATCTGCCACCTACTGCCTTATAGGTTTAAGACACACAGTAATTGGGATTGATTATTATCTTGTCTTTTCGGAGCAAAGGTCAAGCAGGATGATTAATTTTGCTCAATGCGCAGACCAACCACCTTAAAGCGGTGGGATGTTGTGTGGCTCACAGGATTTAACGGAAACGACCGGATTTAATGGTTAGCCCCTGCTGAATTCTGGAGGCGAGGCTGTAATTGCGTAATGCATGAGTTAGTGCAACAGCCAGCGCATCCGCAGCATCAGCCTGCGGTGTACCAGACAGGGACAGCATTTGTACTACCATATGCTGTACCTGTTCTTTGGCCGCTTTACCCTGCCCCACTACTGCCTGCTTTACTTGCAGGGCAGTGTATTCAAATACCGGTAATTCGCCCAGTGTCAGTGCGGCTATTGCCGCGCCCCGCGCCTGTCCCAATACGAGAGTGGCCGCCGGATTAACATTGACAAATACCTGTTCTATAGCAGTTTGCGTAGGTTGATAGGTAGATATAACTTCTTGTAAATTGCGCACAATCACCCGGATACGCTCAGCTAAAGTAGCGCCCGCAGCAGTTTTAATACAGCCAGAGGCAACGTAGATGTGCTGGCGGCCAATGACATCAATAACCCCAAAACCGGTAACACGACTCCCGGGATCGACACCTAAAATACGGATAGTGGTTTGCTCAGACTGCTGTGTTTGCATGCTTATACTACTGCTTAATCGCGGAAAAACAAGGATTAGTACTGGCAGGAAAATCAAATATCCTGTAAAAACGAATATCCGCCAGTTGAATAAATAATGTTACCGTATATTGGACAGACTTGTTAATTATTCGCCACCACTTTCAATAACCCATTGATTGGCCTGATTCAATCTTTCTACCGTTCCCACATCCAGCCAGTAGCCAGCATGATATTCGCCACTAACCTGATCTGTCTGCATGGCAGTACGCAATAAAGGTGCCAGTCTGACCCGAGTGTGTGGCTGAATATTATTAAATAAGGCTGGATGATAAACGCCAACGCCACTAAAGGTTAATGTCGGATTATAAGGTTGTTGTTCGGTTACATCCCCTGTTTGGGTGAGACTAAAATCACCTTCTGGATGATGTTGCGGGTTATCAACCAGCCATAAATGCGCCAGCTTACCCGTTTGTTGTATTCTTTCACCAATCTTTAAGGCCTGTGCAAAATCTATATCGGTTAATACATCGCCATTAATAACCAGAAACGGCTTACAGCCAAGTAGAGGTAAGGCAGTGGCAATCCCGCCGGCAGTTTCCAGACCACCTTCTTTTTCAGCTGAATAACGAATATTCACTCCATAGGCACGTCCTGTACCCAGAGTGGCTTCGATTTGTTGTCCCAGCCACGCATGATTAATCACAATATCGCGAAAACCAGCAGCTTGTAAGCGCTGCAAATGATGGCCGATTAATGGTATTCCACCCACGTTCAGCAAGGGTTTGGGAGTGGTATCGGTAAGCGGCCGCATACGTTCGCCGCGTCCGGCAGCCAGAATCATAGCTTTCATGGTGCTTTACTATTCCGTGATACAGTTCACAGGCTGGATGATTTACAGCCTATAATACAACAGGCAAAGCTGGTTGCTTTGCCTGAATAAAATCGTAAGATTAACAAAAAATTAACTGGATTTATATCGATCTAAATCAGGTTCAGCTCTGCCCCTGTATTGAAGATTGCTGCACCTTTTTCACCCTGCTCATACAGATTAATCCGCAAGCGTAAATCATTAGGTGAATCAGCTTGGCGCAAAGCTTCTTCAAAATCTATGATACCATCAGCATATAGCTGAAACAGACACTGATCAAAAGTTTGCATACCATCATTACCTGATTTGGCCATCAGTTCTTTTATCTGCATTAATTTGCCTTTGTAGATATAGTCCTGAACAGTAGCTGTATTGATTAACAGGTCAATCACGGCACGGCGGCCTCTTCCATCTTTTTTCGTGGCCAAACGCTGGCCGATAATGCATACCAGATTCAGCGCTAAATCCATCAGCACTTGTTTATGCTGTTCTTCGGGATAGAAATTCAGAATACGCTCAATGGCCTGATTGGCACTACTGGCATGCACGGTAAAGAAACACAGGTGACCAGTTTGCGCCAGTTTCAAGGCATACGCCATGCTTTCATCACTGCGCACCTCGCCCACACAGACAACATCAGGTGCTTCACGCAGGGCGCTTTGCATGGCATTGTCCCAGCTTAGCGTATCCACACCTACTTCACGATGAGTAATAATGCTTTTCTTGGGTTTGTGGACGTATTCAATCGGATCTTCAATGGTCAGAATATGGCCAGCGGAATGAGCATTGCGATAGTCCAGCATGGCGGCCATGGTGGTTGATTTACCACTACCGGTGGGGCCGGCCAGGATAATCAGACCACGTTTTTTCATCACCAGTTCATCCAGCACTTTCGGCAGAAAAAGGCTTTCGGTAGTAGGAATATCGGTGGTAATCCGGCGCAACACCAAGCCAACCCGACTCTGTTCATGATAAGCATTAACCCTGAAACGCACGCCATTTTTAGCAATTATGGAGTAGTTCAAATCCAGTTCTGCCATAAACCGCTGACGTTGAGCCGTTGTCATGGTTGACATGGCAATTTTAGCAGTTTCTTCTCCAGTTAAAGGCTTGGTTGGGGCTGGCATGATTTTGCCATCAACTTTCCAGGACGGCGGAAAGCCCGGGCTGATAAAGATATCTGCGGCATTCAGACGTACAGCTTCCACAGCCATTTTTTCCAGTACCGGATGTATATGGATAGTTTCCCGCTCCAGAGTGGCAGGGGCACTTGTACTGACATCTGTCGTGTATGATTTTGGCATTATATTTCTGGATTTTACTGTTTTATCGATCTCAGGAGCTAGTATCTTTTCTGCAACTGGTACTGTTGCCTTTTCTTTATCTGGCGAAGCCTGTGACACTGGTTGCTCCGATACAGCAGTGGGAACAACCGGCGTAACTACTGCGCTGGAAGTCGGGGGAACCGTCGCTGTGGTAGCGGCGGGATGTTGATAATGGTTAACCATATCTGCGAGTAAATCAGATAAACCTGACTCTTTGGCGGAGTCTTTCTGCACACCCATGGCAACATGCTTTCCTGAATAAAAAACGAAAGAGAATTATCCTACCAACTGGTCTGGACTCGCCGCTTTGGAACGGGCAGTCTCCAAACTGATGCGACCTTCGCGCAACAGTTGCTGTAAACACTGATCCAGTGTCTGCATCCCGAATTTCTGTCCGGTCTGCAAAGTAGAATTAATCTGGGCAATTTTATTTTCACGAATCAGATTACGTACTGCTGGTGTACTGATCATGATTTCATGAGCAGCCACACGACCATTGCCATCCTTGGTTTTCAGCAGAGTTTGGGAAATCACTGCCTGCAAGCTTTCTGACAGCATGGAACGAACCATTTCTTTTTCACCTGCGGGGAATACGTCTACAATACGGTCAATTGTTTTGGCTGCACCTGTAGTATGCAAAGTACCAAACACAAGGTGGCCGGTTTCAGCAGCAGTTAAAGCCAAACCAATGGTTTCTGGGTCACGCATTTCCCCCACCAGAATCACATCCGGGTCTTCACGCAGAGCTGAACGCAGAGCATTAGCGAAACTATGTGTATGCTGATGCAATTCACGCTGGTTTACCAACGACTTTTTACTCTGGTGCACAAACTCAATGGGATCTTCAATTGTTAAAATATGGCCAGCATCATTATTGTTGATGTAATCAATCATTGCGGCCAGCGTGGTTGATTTACCGGAACCAGTAGGGCCTGTTACCAGCACCAGTCCACGCGGCTTCTCTGCGATTTTCTGAAAAATTGCTGGTGCCCTAAGTTCCTCCAGTGTGAGGACTTTACTGGGAATGGTACGCATAACGGCAGCGGGGCCACGCTCGGTGTTAAAAGCATTGACACGAAACCGCGATACATTGGGCAATTCGAATGAAAAGTCAGTTTCCAGATTTTGCTGATAATCCTTGCGCTGATAATCGTTCATGATAGAAGCAATCATTTTGCCTACTTCTTCTGCACTCTGTTCAGGCAGATTGATACGGCGAATATCACCATTAACGCGTATCATAGGAGGCAGACCAGCACTCAGATGCAAGTCGGAAGCTTTATTTTTAACGCCGAAGGCCAATAAATCGGTTAGCTGCATATTTACTCCGTTATGCTTGCCTACGTCATGCAGGCATAAAATATTATTCTTATTCTAATCAAGTTATCGTTTCTTTAAAATGAAAATATTTGTCACCCCGATAAAATTTTTACAAAGACAGCCTGATTGAATCAAAAAAACTGAAAAAATTTCACTTAACTTATGAACAATGTAGACCTTTTAATCAAACACTGGCAGCAGGTACTGGCTAACATTACCAGCATGCGCCAGCAAACCGCAGCACCTCAACCTGTACAGCTAATCGCAGTCAGTAAAACATTTCCGGCCAATGATATCGCCACTCTTTATCATGCTGGTCAGCGTGATTTTGGCGAAAACTATATACAGGAATTCAGTGAAAAGACCAACCTGCTGGCCGACTTGGATATTGTCTGGCACATGATTGGCCATATTCAGTCGAATAAAAGCCGCATTGTGGCAGAACGGGCACAATGGGTACACACCATTGACCGTGAAAAAATTGCCCGGCGGCTGCACGAACAACGTCCGGAACATTTACCACCGTTAAATGTTTGTATCGAAGTCAATATTGCGGCCGAAGCCAATAAACATGGTATTAGCACTGATAGTGCCGAATTACTGGCACTGGCTACAACCATCAGCACCCTGCCACGTCTGAAACTGCGCGGTTTGATGTGCGTGGCTAAAGCCAACAGCACAGAAATTGAACTAAGGCAGCAGTTTAACCAGATGCAAATCTTATTGCAACAGCTTTGTGAAGCCGGCTTTGCAGTTGATGTGTTGTCTATGGGAATGAGTGCAGACTTGAATATCGCCATTGCCTGCGGTGCTACCCATGTACGGGTAGGTAGTGCCATTTTTGGCCAGCGCAGTTATGCACACACAGAAAATAATTAATTAAAAACTACAGAATCAGATACCATTATACCGGTAAAATTTTTTTACCGGCAGTAAAACTGCTTTAACCAATACTGGTTAAAGCACACAGGCGGATCAGGCTATTTTTTCGGCTTTAAACTGGTGTGTTGGCTGAGCAATTTCATCCTGTGCGGCTACCACCTGCAACTCATACTGCTGACGTTTTAAAGTTTCCAGCATCACACCATATACAGCTGCGGTAGTATGCTCAAACGATTCTAGCAATGATTTACCAGACAGGTAATCTGCCAGAAAAATTCCGCTCGTCATATCACCCACACCCACAGGCTGGCGTTCACCGAAATCGACCAGCGGCCGGTGAATATGCCAGACTGCTTCATGAGTTACCAGCAACATTTCAAAACGGTCGGTTTGATAACCAGCACGGCTCAAATGTTTCACCAGCACTGCTTTCGGCCCTTTATTACATAAAGTACGACAGGCAGCAACAGCTTCTTCAACATTATGAATGCGTTGTCTGTTGTTTAATTCTTCCAGTTCAAAAAGGTTTGGAGCAATCATATCACTCAGTGGCAATGCTATATCACACAAAAATTCAGCTACACCACCTGCCACAATACAACCTTTGTCTGGATGGCCCATAACCGGATCACAGAAATAAATAGCTTGCGGATTAGCCTGCTTCACTTTTCTGACGATATCAATAATGGCATTGCCCTGCTCGGCTGAACCCATATAGCCACTTAGTACTGCATCACAATTTTTCAGTTCATCTATTGCGGTAATGCCATCGACAATATCCAGCAAATGCGCAGCCGGCATTACCGTACCTTTCCATTGCCGGTATTGGGTATGATTGGAGAACTGTACTGTATTTAATGGCCAGACATTCACTCCTAAACGGCGGATAGGAAACACTGTAGCACTGTTGCCGGCATGGCCAAAAACCACATGAGACTGAATTGAAAGTATATTTTTCATAATAATGCCATTTTATAACCCAGTAAATCAGGGTGCCTGATTTGAAAATAATTGGCTAACTAGCCATACCTGCTAAACCAAGCTGATTATACGCAGATTATACTAGTCGAGATAAATCATTACCTATAACAACAACTCAAACCGGAATTTTAGTTTTCACACCAATGGCGACATATATTTGTCCATACCCTATCTTATGCACCATACAAGCGATACTGTATAGGTTATTTATACAAAGTGCATACGAGCAACCCGCTCCCGACAAACCATATGTTTATAGCGGCTGTTAAATCTGAATAATGCTTAATGACATAATTCATGAAATCATTTTCAGGTTGGACAATTCCTGTTCAGCATTCGAAGACAGAGGTTATAGTACTATGTACCAATTCTGAGATAGGTGTTTATCTTTTCCTATTTGTAAAATGTCATGGCACATAACTAATCCATATCGCTTTATGGTCGGAGCCATACCAACTATAGCTTCCTGTCGCCACTACTTTATCTGATTGCCGTACCAATGCATGGTCAATCGACAGCAAAGCAGGTAGCCAGGTCGGCCGCGCTCGCGGGCTGGTCAAATGCACATCAGCTGCCTGAATAAAATCACGAAAAACCGGTGAAAAAGCACTGATATTCATATCACCCAGCACGATAACATTATTTTTTTCCTGCTTAATCATAGTAGCCAGAGCCTGCAACTGATTATTGCGCTCCTCTACCAGAGTTGCGGTAATCGGCGGGGGCGGATGAATACCATATACCACCAGACCATTTTGCAGTTGGGCGCGGATATAGGGATAAATATCATTATCTGTGGTATAGCGTACTTCACAGCTTTTTAAAGGCAGATGTGAATACAGAGCCATACCAAAGGGAGAGTCATTATACTCAGCACAATGCTGGGTAGTTTCTGCCAAAGGCTGAAGTGCACTGCCCCAGGCCAGAGAAGTTTCCGTCAGAAAAATAACATCACTATTATTTCTCAACAGCCACTTGCTTTCAGTATCAATATGCGCATTGATATTCAACACGTTATAGCTTAAGAAACGTACAGGTTTTGCTTGCGTGGTATCGGCTGAATGAGTAATGAACCACGGGGTTAAACACCAATAACAGCCAGCAACAGCTACAATAGCAAACACTAAACGCTGTTTTTTACTTGGACAACAAAAACATACCAGAAAAAACAACAGCACATAAAACGGGGTGAAGTGCGAAAACAGCTCAAATATCCAATATACAGAGCCCAATTGGCCAATAAATAGAGCAATTAAGGCTAACCAGGCCAAAATGTGTATGCGTTTCTTCAAACCGCCCATCAATTTAGAAATAGGTAAGTGCATTGAATTACATTCAGTTATATTGAAATAATTATTCTTGTTGCGGAAAGTTAGTATATTACACTCGGACTTTATGTTAATGATGCTAACACTTCATTATCCATATTGAAAAGACAAAAATTATTTTAAAGAAATTCAATCTGTCCGAACCATACATCGAACCGGATGTATCTATCAGAAACACCGCATTTCATGTTGGTAATTGATTAAATTGATATTTCTTACTTTAATATTTACCCTTAATAGAGCTTTATCTGCATTCTATGGACTGGGCGTCAATTCATAAGTTGCAGCAAACGGAAAACCGGATAGTGCTATAAATTTTTCATTCGAAGCATCTGGAAAATAATTAATAAATTCTTCTACCCGCACTGCATCCGCATGCGGCATTTTCCCGCAGATATAACCCGTCTGTTATTTGCATAGCTGGCAGTATCCTTATCCAGACTGAAAGGACTAACTGGTTCAGCAATCACCTGTTTTATCGGCTTATCTGAATAATTTTTATATCGTGCAGTATTTGAGTGTATTCTAGTATTTCTTAAAATTCTTCAGAATGAGTGCCCATCAAACCTATAAAAGAACTACGATCCATTGTCTCATCAGCGACTAAAACTGAAGCAAGAACACCCTTCACTACTATTTTTTGTGATTCACTCTCTGAATGCAGTGTATTACAAGCACTCAATATGCCCTGTTATCAATATTATAAGGATACTTGGACTGGTCATGCGGACTGTTGCTTTTTTCGTTAATATAAACCTCCTGAATGGTTTTATTTTTATCAAAATATGGCATATTACTAATACATAATTTACATAAACTCCAGCAGATTTAGTTATTTACAGTAAGATTAAGGTGATTAATCCAGTAAATTTTAACTAAATCAATCTATGCCAGAAGCGGATATCGGCTTTATGCGTTTGCGGGACAATTTATATCGTATGTCTGTAATCAGCAAATAATAGTTATTGTAAAATTAATGTTGATTCTGTTGATTTGACTAGTAGCGGTATTATTGATTGAGCTGTTCAATTTTTAATAAAAAAGAGGAAATTATATGAGTGTTTATTTTCTTGGCGGGGGCAATATGGCGTCTGCTATTGTCGCTGGCATGAATAGACAAGGTGGCTATGATATTACAGTCATTGACCGTAATCAGGAAAAGCGCGAGCATTTGAGCAGCTGTTATCGGGTACACAGCAGTGACAGACTCCCTGAGCTTACTGCTGCCGATGTGTTGGTGCTGGCGGTTAAACCACAGGATATGCAGCAGGCTACCGCAGATATCAAAGTCAATGGTGCATTGGTACTCAGCATTGCCGCGGGATTAACCGTAGACATTCTGCGCCAGTTTCTGGGTAATCACCAGCGTATCATCCGGATTATGCCCAATACCCCGTGTCAAATTGGCCTGGGCATTTCCGGTTTATTTGCACCAGCAAATATAGATGCAGCAGACAGGGCTGTCGCTGAAAATATCATGCGTACCACTGGTGATGTAGTGTGGCTGGAAGAAGAAAGTGGCATTAACCGGATTGCCGGTATCAGCGGCAGTGGCCCAGCTTATGTGTTCTATTTTCTCAATGCCCTACAGCAGGCAGCAATACAACAGGGTTTC
Source organism: Snodgrassella sp. ESL0253 (assembly GCF_013344965.1). Lineage (NCBI taxonomy): Bacteria > Pseudomonadati > Pseudomonadota > Betaproteobacteria > Neisseriales > Neisseriaceae > Snodgrassella > Snodgrassella sp. ESL0253. The sequence goes on from NZ_JAAEDQ010000003.1 coordinate 198,004, forward strand.
AGCGCAGAAGAAGCACACCAGTTAAGCCTGGTCACATTCAAAGGTGCGGTATCTCTGGCACAACAATCCGGTATTGAATTTGTACAGTTACAAAAAAATGTGACTTCTAAAGGTGGCACCACATTTGCGGCTACCTCAGTTTTTGAACAGCATCAGCTAACACAGGTAGTGGTTGATGGGGTGGCCGCCAGTGTTGCGCGGGCAGAAGAAATGCAAAAACAGCTTGCTCCTTAAGGTATCGTGTGATTAGTAAAACATTATTTTTATTAGCCAGTGCTCTGTCCATCATATGCTGGGCACGGCTTTTGTTACAGTGGGGTAATTTACCTTTTCTACATCCGCTAGCCCAGTTTTGTGTGCACAGTACCAATTGGCTGATACGCCCTTTACGCAGAATCACGCCGCCACTGAGACATTGGGACGGTGCCTGTATTCTGGCTACCATCATCATTTATTATCTGGCTACAGCACTCAATCTGTTTATTGCCTTTACATGGATACAGCCGGATGCCCGTGTTATTACCGCCAGTTTGTTATTTTGTATTCTGTTTTCCCTGAAAGCGCTTTGCTATGCCCTGTTTATCGGACTGGTAATACGGATGTTTTTAAGTCTGAGCAAACCTTATTCTGTATTATTGCTTACCTTGCAGCGTATTTATATACCGCTAACCCGCCCGTTTGCCTTTCTGCGAATCGGCAAATATGATTTTTCTGCGACAGTTATTCTGCTGGTGTTATGGCTTTGTCTGGACTGGTGGTTACCACAGGCGGGCAGCAAAATTTCATACTGGCTGATTAGCGGATAATGTTGTCGAATGCAAAATTACGAATAGTATATAAAAACATGCTATCATGCCCGGACTTTTTTAACAGCATGACAGCCAGCATCTGTTGTGTTTACAAACAGATTAAGCTGTCAATTCCTGAGCTAATTGCTTAATCGAGCTACGCAAAAGAAAGACTGTACAATGGCTAAACTCACAGAACAAGATATCCAAGCCTGGAATGGCCCTGAAGAGGAGTACATGAATGAAGAACATCAAACTTTCTTCCGTGATTTGCTGTTGAAACTTCAGGATGAACTGATTCATAACGCCAACAACACCGCCGGCCACTTACAGGAACAGGCTACTACGCCTGACCCAGCAGACCGCGCTACGCTGGAAGAAGAATACGCACTGGAGCTACGTACCCGTGACCGCGAACGTAAGCTATTGAGCAAGATTCAGGCCTCCCTGCGCCAGCTGGATGAAGGTGATTATGGTTTTTGTCAGGATACAGGTGAACCAATCGGTCTGAAACGGCTGCTGGCTCGCCCTACTGCTACTCTGTCAGTTGAAGCACAGGAACGGCGTGAACGGATTAAAAAACAGTTTGTGGACTGATTGTAAATAGATAACAGCTAAAACGCTTTCTGTATGGAAAGCGTTTTTTATTTTATAGCACAAATGTATTACCAGCTTCACTTGCTTATCTACCGTACCAGTGAATCTCTAGAATAATCTGGCTATCAATGTATTAAACCATAAAATTCGTAAAAATCTACAGATTGCTTGAAAAATGTTATCAAGCAATAATCTCAATCAAAGCATTTCCCCTGTGCACGTAATGCTTTTACTGGTGCAAAATCCTGACGATGCTGTGGCAATACGCCAAATTGCTTTAGAGCAGCCAGATGTGCTGCTGTACCATAACCCTTATGTTTGGCAAAACCATACTGGGGATAGCGCTGATCCAGTGCGTACATTTCTGCATCCCGCGCTGTCTTAGCCAGAATCGAAGCAGCAGAAATAGCAGCTATTTTCAGATCACCTTTGACTACTGCTTCTGCTGGCAAAGACAAATCAGTGGGTATGCGGTTACCATCTATCCATACTTTGGCTGGCTTGATATGCAAGCCAGCTACTGCCCGAGCCATGGCGCGCATGGTTGCAAACAGAATATTATATTGATGAATTTCGGCTACATCAGCAGCTGCCACTGACCAAGCAGTTGCCTGTTGCTTAATCATCACCGCTAGCGCATCACGTTTCTTTTCAGATAATTTTTTTGAATCAGTAAGACCGGGTAAATCATAATCTGCCGGCAAGATAACTGCTGCTGCATATACACTGCCTACCAAAGGCCCGCGGCCGGCTTCGTCCACACCGGCATGGCTGGGTAATACGACTAAATCCATACTCATATCTGTCCCGTTGCATGCTGTAAGACTGCCTGTGCGGCCAGTTCATCCGTATTTAAACGTAATTGCTGATGTAATGTTGAAAAATCGGCCTGCAAGCTTTGTACTTCCTGCGGCGATTCATACCAGTGAATTACCGCTTGCGCCAGTTTTTGTGCTGTAGCGTTACTCTGTAGCAGTTCGGGCACCACACCTTTGCCTAACAAGATATTTGGCAAACCAACATACGGAACCTTAATTTTATATTTGACATAAGCATATGTTAAGGGTGAAATTTTATAACTGATGACCATCGGACACTGGCATAAAGCTACTTCCAGCGTAGCCGTGCCACTGGTAACCAGCGCCACATCTGCTGCCTGACAGGCCATTTCAGCATGGGCTGACATTAAACGCACAGGCAATTTTTGCCAGACTGGCTGAGCCAGTATTGCCTGCATTCGCTGCCGCGTTGCCGTCGTTGCCAGTGGCAATAAGAACTGCGCCTGTGGATAACGCTGATGAATAATTTCTGCTGCCTGTAAAAACAGTGGCGCCATAAAATCGATTTCACTGACGCGGCTGCCTGGCATTAAAACAAATACTGGTGCCTGTTCAGGCAATTTCAGTTGCTGCCGTTTTGCCATTCGGTCAACAATCTGTGGCAAAGTCTGGGCAAGGGGATGGCCAACGAAGCGGGCACGACCACCGGCCTGCTGGTATAGCTCTGGTTCCATCGGAAACAGACACAATACCTCGTCTACTTGCTTAACAATTTTTTTTACCCGCTTACGCCGCCATGCCCATACAGATGGGCTGACATAATGTACGGTGGCAATACCGGCACGCTTTAAGCTTTCTGCGACACCCAAATTAAAATCCGGTGCATCAATGCCTACAAATACCTGCGGGCGGATTTTTTTCAGTGCCTGGATCAAACCGCGACGAATGGACAGAATTTCCGGTAATTTTTTTACTACCTCAACAAAACCGCGTACCGCCAGTTTTTCCTGATCATACAGGCTCTGTATCCCCGCAGCCAACATCCGCGGCCCGCCGATACCAACAAACCGTACATGAGGATAACGTGCACGAATGGCATTCATCAGATGAGCACCCAGTAAATCACCAGATGCTTCTCCGGCACACAAGGCTATAGTTAGCATCGGCAGTTCAGTTGCAGTTTTATTCATAGCGGAATAGCAGTTTTATAAGCAACTATTATGATACAGTGTAATAGATAGCAAGTTTAGCAGGCGATACCGGATTATAAAAAGCTGGCGTATAAAAGTTAAAAGCCCAAGCAGAGGGCTTGGGCTTTTATAGTGGGGTGGCTGATGGGGCTCGAACCCACGACAACTGGAATCACAATCCAGGGCTCTACCAACTGAGCTACAGCCACCATAAAAACTTTTTCAAACTTTGGTGCGCCCGACAGGAATCGAACCTGTAACCCCCGGCTTAGAAGGCCGGTGCTCTATCCGGTTGAGCTACGGGCGCGTGCTCTCAAATCTATCCGGATAAGGATTCAGTCGATATGGTCGGGGTGGTGGGATTCGAACTCACGACCCTCTGCTCCCAAAGCAGATGCGCTAACCAGGCTGCGCTACACCCCGACGAGAGAGGCGAACTATACAGCTCTAAAAAACTATCGTCAAGAGGTAAAGCAAATTTTTTTGCCATATTTTTGAATTATTGCCGATTTATGTTGGTGGCAGTAGATAAAAGCAGATGAAACCGCCGAAAAAAAATGCGACAATACTATTTTTCTGAATATTGGCTGCTGACTGCTGACTGCTGGCCAGCAGCATAATCTTTCCTTTCTGTCTGGAATATTCTGATGACCGCACAACTCATTGATGGTAAAAAAATTTCCCAACAAATTCTACAAAATCTGGCTGCGCGCGTACAACAGCGGCTGGACAATCGGCTACACCGTCCCTGTCTGGCTGTGGTGCTGGTAGGCGAAGATCCGGCCAGTGCAGTATATGTACGCAATAAAAAACGTGCCTGTGAAACCATCGGATTTGAATCACGCAGTTACGAGCTGCCGGCACAGACCAGTGAAGCTGAATTACTGGCACTGATCGACGAGATGAATGCTGACAACGGTGTTGACGGTATTCTGGTGCAATTACCTCTGCCTGCGCACATTGACGGTCAGAAGATACTGGAACGAATTGTGCCGCACAAAGATGTAGATGGTTTTCATCCGTATAATGTAGGCCGTTTGGCAGTGAAAATGCCGTTAATGCGCCCATGTACACCTAAAGGGGTGATGACATTACTCGATGCTTATCAGGTTGAAATAACCGGCAAAAAAGCCGTCGTGATTGGTGCTTCGAATATTGTCGGCCGACCGCAGGCATTAGAATTGCTACTGGCACGTGCAACTGTAACAGTTTGTCACAGTGCTACTCAGAATCTGGCGCAGGAAGTTGCTGCCGCCGATATTGTGGTAGCGGGTGTCGGCATTCCAGAGTTTGTCAAAGGTGAATGGATTAAACCGGGTGCAGTGGTTATAGATGTGGGGATTAACCGACTGGAAAACGGGCAGTTATGCGGTGATGTAGAGTTTGAGACTGCCAAAGAACGTGCGGCAATGATTACGCCGGTACCGGGTGGAGTTGGCCCCATGACTATCGCGACCTTAATGGAAAATACACTGCAAGCGGCGGAAATTCACGATACACAGCGGCTCTGACATCACGCAACACAATTAAGAGGCGACGCTGCTCTGTATTGCAATGCATGACACAGAAGGCATGTATCAGCTTTTTAACCGGTGTATTGTTATGATGCAGTAGAATAAAGCAGCTATACTGAATCAAAGATTATTCTATAAGCACTGGCAAAAATCCCGGGCCACTGTATCAACCAGTGGCACACAACAAGCTGGCAGCGTTTCTGAAGCAGTTGTCTTGGTTTATTTAACAAACTATTGTGGTATTAATGTAATGTATCAATTTTTTCTGGACGCATGGGCTGCCCTGCGTCTGCGCTTTTATCCTAAAACGCATTATCGTTACTCTCCGTTAATTATAGTGCCGGTTTTGCTGGCACTTGGCTTGATCAATATGGCCAATATGTCGCAGATTTTGGGACATCAGGCTGGTATAACTGCTTTCATTCTGGCATTAACAGTGTTGCGCTGGGGTATTCTGGGTATGACAATGCAGACTATTTTAGGCTACTACAGCAAGCAGCCTGGGCAATGGTATGGTTATGTACTGGTTACTGAAGCGCTGATACTACCAATGATAGCGATGCTGTACTGGCCACAGGCATTAGCCACCCCTGGATCTTTCTGGCTGATATGGACAATGGTGGTGCAGGTGTCTGGTTTTGTACGCATCAGCCAGCAAAATGTTTTCAAAGTAGCCTTGGCTTATATTATTTATTTTTTAGTTACCAGTCTGGCAGGAGGTATGCTGCTGCTCGTATTCAGTACCATGGGCTGGCTGGATATAAACAGTATGGCGCAGGCTTTCCAACAAATGCTAACGACAATACCCGCTGAAACAGGAATACGCTAATGCTGATGTAGAATCAGGCTGGTTCCGCTATAATAATACATGGTGTTTTTTGTGCGATTTAAACTATTTAGCACTCTTTACCCGAAATTCACCTGACCGTTTTTGTTGATTTGAAAAGGAATAAGCATGACATTAAAAGTTGCCATTAATGGTTATGGCCGTATCGGCCGCCAGGTATTGCGTGCAATTTATGACTATAACCTGCGCAACCAGTTTGAAATTGTCGCGGTAAATGCCAGTGGTTCACTGGAAACCAGTGCGCATCTGACAAAGTTTGATACGGTTCATGGCCGTTTTGCCGCAGATGTTTCATGTGATGATGATGCTTTAATCATTAACGGCGATCGTATCCGCTTTTTCGCTACCCGCAATCCGGCAGAACTGCCTTGGGGTGAATTAGGTGTTGATCTGGTACTGGAATGTACCGGTGCATTTACCAGCAAGGAAAAAGCCAGTGTTCATTTACACAGTGGTGCGAAAAAGGTTCTTATTTCTGCACCCGGCGGCGCCGATGTGGATGCTACTGTGGTATATGGTGTGAACCATCAGGTACTAACACCGGAAATGACGGTGATATCCAACGGTTCCTGCACAACCAACTGTCTGGCACCAGTCGCCAAAGCCATTAATGATGAGCTGGGCATGGTGAAAGGTTTGATGACTACCATTCATGCGTTCACCAATGATCAGGTTCTGACAGATGTTCGGCATAAAGATTTGCGCCGTGCCCGCAGTGCGGTGGAAAACCTGATTCCAACCAAAACCGGTGCGGCCAAGGCTGTGGGACTGGTACTACCTGAATTACAGGGTAAATTTGACGGTTTTTCGGTACGCGTACCCACAATCAATGTTTCACTGGTTGATTTAACCTTTGAAGCAGCACGCGATACCAGTGTAGAAGAAGTGAATGCCATCGTTAAAGCCGCCAGTGAAGGCAGTATGCAGCACATCCTAGGCTACAACACTTTGCCACTGGTTTCCACCGATTTCAATCACATGCCTCAGGCATCGATTTTTGACAGCACTTTAACTAAAGTAACCAATGGCAATATGGTAAAAGTACTGGCATGGTACGATAATGAATGGGGCTTTAGCTGCCAGATGCTGAACACCGCCCGCGCCATGTTTGGCATGGAAGTTACACCGCTCGCCTAAGCTGTTGTCAGCAGGTACAGGCTGTCTGAACCCGCCGGGCTATTCAGGCAGCCTGAACACATTCCGGCTAACCGGAACCAAACCAATAAATCTCAGCCAAACAAACAATAATCGTCGCCAATTGAGCTGATCAAGCCAATAGCCAATAATTTTAATTTCCTAACAGACAAAACGCTGGTACTCCTTTCCCGCTTCATTGAGGCACAGATTATGCTTAAATATCACTTGCAACCCCACTCTCTGACCCAGCATTTGTGGCAAGTACGTCTCAGTTTTACACAGCTGGATAATCAGGATTTCAGTCTGAGTCTGCCCAACTGGCTACCCGGCAGCTATATGATTCGTGATTTTGCCCGCCACATTGTCACATTATCGGCCAGTTGCAACCATACACCAGCATCAGCAGAACAGATAAATAAAAATACCTGGATTTGCAGCGGGCAGGCTGGTAATTGGGAAATCAGCTATCTGGTTTACGCCTTTGATACTTCGGTGCGTGGCGCATTTTTAAATACCGAACGGGGCTTTTTTGATGGTGCCTGCCTGTTTTTACGTCATAACCAGCGTCAGCAGGAAACCTGTCAGTTAGGTATTACCGGTTTGCCGGAAAACTGGGACATCGCCACCACCATGCCGCAAACATCACAGGCACAGGTTTATCAGGCCTGCAATTACCGTGCCCTGATTGATTATCCGGTGGAAATGGGTCATCTGCTGCGTCTGCCATTTACAGCAGGTGGTATCGACCACGAAATTATTATCAGCGGACACTTCTCGCCGTTTGACCAGCAGCGGCTGGTAGATGATGTAGCCAAAATATGTGCCAGCGAAATAGCCATGTTTGCCGCACCGGCACCATTTGAGCGCTACAGCTTTCTATTATTTGTTGGAAACGGCATTTATGGTGGACTGGAACACAGATCATCTTCGGCACTCATGGCAGACCGGCATGACCTGCCACAAACCGATGGCAAAAATAGCGATGCCTATATCACCTTACTGGGATTATTCAGCCATGAATATTTTCACGCATGGAATGTTAAATCTATTATTCCATCCGTGTTTGCCAACGATGATCTGAATACAGAAGCCTATACCCGTTTGTTATGGGCATTTGAAGGCATCACCTCTTATTATGATGATTGGTTTCTGGTACGCAGTGGTGTGATTACCCCGGCTCAATATCTGCAACTACTGGCCAAAACCATTACTCGGGTACAGCAGGGTGCCGGCCGGCTGAAGCAAAGTTTGGCCGATTCCAGCTTCACCGCGTGGACAAAATACTATAAACAGAATGAAAACAGTGCCAATGCTATTGTCAGCTATTACCAGAAAGGTGCACTGGCAGCCATGTGTCTGGATCACTATATACGCCAGCAAACCAGACAACAGAAAAATCTGGACGACATTATGCGTGCTTTGTATCAGGACTGGCGTGAGCGGAGCATGGGTCTGGCTGAAAATGAATGGCTAGAAATCGCTCAACAGGCCACTGGTATAGATTTAACCGAGGTTTATCAGCAATATATTATGGCTACCGCTGATTTACCTCTGGCTGAACAGTTGCAACAAGCTGGGGTGCAGTTACACTGGGCGGCCTTGCCACGCCAGCATGGTGGTGCTTATGTTGAACATATCTCCCTTAACGAACAGGCTTGCGCAGACTTGGGTGCCCGTTTTCAATCAGCAGCATTTGGCATCAGCCTACAGCAGATATTTAATCAGGGCAGTGCCGAGAATGCAGGCATGTGTGCTGGTGATCAGCTTATTGCCCTTAATGATGAAATCATTACTGATTTTGATAAACAGTGGGCACGTATTGATGTGGGCGAAACGGTTCAGCTGCATTTTATCCGCGACGGTCTGCTGCGACAGACTACCTTACTGGCACAGGCAGCGACAACTGATACTGCGCTGTTAAGCATTGATAATGCATTGCTATTACAGCAGTGGTTACAGCCGCAGTTACAGATTTAACCAGATATTATTACCATCACTTTCCTATTTACAAATGTTGTGTATTCATGCCTGCTGACTTACATCTGACTCTTGTCCTGCCGGGCTTATTGTGGCCACATCAGGAAGCTATGGTGCCAAAATTACAGTTACCGGCACTGAATACCCTGCGGCTGTGGAGCAAATATTTCCCACAAACTATTAGCAGAAGCCTGCTTTACCGGCAATATCTGTGGCAAGGTTCATGGTTACAACAGGCAAGCCAGCAAATAAATTCTAACTCAAATGGTTATGGCTTTATTGCTACTCCCATCAGCCAGACAGCCGGCATGCATCAGCTTCAGTATCTGGATGGAAAAGCACTTGGCCTGACTACAAAAGAAGCGCAGGCTTTCTGTGACGTGTTAAACGCATGGTTACAGGCAGACGGCTGGCAATTTTGGCCAGTAAAACCGGATTTATGGCTAGTTACCACCCCGCAGAGCATTGAATTTACCCTGCCACCCTTGCTGGATTTGTCTGGCAGCATTGATGGTACAGCCAAACCGGCTGGAACTGACGCAACCCAGATTCTGCAACAGCAAACCGAACTGCAAATGTTACTGTATCAGCACCCATTGAACCTGCAACGCAGTGCACGCGGTCTGCCCGTAATCAATAGTTTCTGGTTTGAACAAGACAGCACAGGCACAGCTAACAACGAAACGCTACTTTATACCGATAGCTCATGGGCACTTCACGCACACAATCTGCCAGAAAATTACGCCAGATTATCTGATTCCCTGTCCAGTCAACAGGAAGTTGTACTGTTTAACGAGGAATTGTGCTTACCAGTTAATCAGGGCGATGTTTATACCTATACGCAGATACTGCAACAATGGGAGCAAGACTGGTGGCAACCGCTACTGACAGCACTGCAAAACAGACAAATTCATCGTCTAGATATCCGGTGCGAAGCGGGTCTGCTTAAAATTCGCAAACCCTGGCTTCCTCCTTTCTGGCGCAAAACGAAACCTTTTAGCGGATTAAGTTTATGAAACCGGCTCGCATTCTTGCCCGCCCGATTGATACTGTTGCTCAGCAAACCTTACTTGCACAAGGCGTTGATCCTTTATTGGCCAAACTGTATGCAGCCCGAGCCATTAAAAGCAAAAGCGAAACTGAATACAGTCTGTCTGCCCTGCTGCCGTTTCAGAGTCTGAAAAATATTCATACTGCCAGTAAACGCTTAGCACGGGCAATTGAGCAGCAAGAAAAAATCCTGATTGTGGCTGATTATGATGCAGATGGTGCCACGGCCTGCGCACTGGGTATGCGTGGTTTACAGGCAATGGGTGCCAAAACCGATTTTCTCGTACCTAACCGTTTTGACCATGGCTATGGCCTGACACCGCAAATTGCTGAACTGGCTGCTCAGGCCGGTACCGATTTACTGCTTACCGTGGACAATGGTATTGCCAGCGTGGCAGGGGTACAGCGGGCTCAACAGCTGGGCATGGATGTTTTGATTACTGACCATCATTTACCCGGCGAACAACTGCCTGAATGCATTATTGTTAACCCCAACCAGCCCGGAGATCGTTTTCCAAGCAAGGCTCTGGCGGGCGTAGGAGTTATGTTTTACGTACTGATGGCCTTACGCCACCATCTTCGCCAGCATAACTGGTTTAGCCAGCGTCCTGAACCGAATCTGGCTCAATGGCTTGATCTGGTGGCATTAGGCACCATCGCCGATGTCGTCCCCCTTGATCAGAATAACCGTATTCTGGTAACACAGGGACTCAGACGGATACGCGCAGATAAAATGCAGGCCGGCATACGCGCCCTGTTTCATGTCGCAAAACGCAAAGTACAGCAGGCACAGGCATTTGATCTTGGTTTTGCCATTGGCCCCCGGCTGAATGCAGCAGGCCGGCTAGATGACATGAGTCTGGGTATCGCCTGTCTGCTGAGCGACGATATGGAAAACGCTACAAATTTAGCTCTTCAGTTAGATGATTTAAATCGTGAACGCCGTCAGATTCAGCGCAGTATGCAGGATGAGGCCAATCTGCAACTGGCCACTATTGATACAGAAAACAGCTACAGCATTGTTGCCTATCATGATAGCTGGCATCAGGGCGTAACCGGTATTGTTGCTGGCCGCTTACGCGAAACTTTCCATCGCCCCAGTATTGTTTTTGCTCAGGCAGAAGATGGAACGTTACGCGGTTCCGGTCGTTCCATCGCTGGTTTACATCTGCGTGATGCACTGGATCTGGTTAGCAAGCGTCGGCCAGAAATCATTCAGAAATTCGGTGGCCATGCCATGGCAGCCGGATTGAGCATAGCCAGCATACACCTGCCAGCTTTCCAGCGTGAATTTGAGGCAGTCTGCCAGCAACTTATCCAGCCGGCCGACCTCAATCATACTTACCAAACCGATGGTTCATTAGACGATGAGCACCTAAATTTAGACACTGCACAACAACTGGCCGCATTGGTGTGGGGACAAAACTTTCCCGAACCATGTTTTTGCGACGAATTCAGGGTAATCCGGCAACAAAGCGTTGGCACTGGCCATATCAAAGCAGTGTTGCGCAAGAGCAATTGTGAATGTGAAGCCATGTTTTTCCGCTGTGGCACTACCCTGCCAGAACACATACGCGTGGTTTACCGGCTGGTAGCCAACGAATGGCGCCAACAAATGGAACTACAGTTGTATGCAGATTACTGGGAAATTTGTGCCTAAACAGATATACAAGCTGTTTAAATACACAAATTCACTTATAATTAGCACAATTAAACATTAACATGGATTTACTAACAGGCATATTCTGTACCGGCCACAAAACAGCATACTGGACACACCAGACTGTAAAACGAAGCCAGAACAGGTGTAATAGCCGGCAAGTGTAAACTCTAAAAGTTATTAAGACGGGATTTAGTTTGTATGAGTGTAGGATTGATTCGGGTTTTGTATAAACACCAGATTATTGACGCAGAAAAAGCAGAAAAACTGCGTCAGGAGCTGGAACAGAAACGTCCGGTTATACCGGCACTGTTGCAGTCTGGTGCCATTAATGCCGATAAGCTGGCCAGCTTTCTGTCCAGTGTATTCAGTATTCCTTACCTGAATCTGGAACGGTATAACCAAAATCTGGTACCGTCAAATTTAATCAATTTGAAAGTCATGCAGCAATACATGTGTGTACCGATATTCAAGCGCGGTAACCGCCTGTTTCTCGCTGTATCAGACCCTACATCGATACAGCATTACCAGAAAATTGCTACTGATGCAGGCTGCGTACTGAACTTGGTTATTGTTCGTGATAACCAGTTACGCCAGTTACTGGAAAATCTTGATCAGGAATCCACCAGTCTGCTGGAGGGCATGGATTCAGTCGGTGATGGAGAAGCAAGTGGCAGCAATGCCATGTCCGCAGATGAGGAAGATGGCGAAAATGGCCCGGTTGCTAAATTTGTCTTTAAAATACTGGGGGATGCTCTGGCCGGCGGTGCATCAGATATCCACTTCGAATTTTATGAAGAAATCGCACGGGTACGTTTCCGTGTTGATGGACAATTACGTGAAGTGGTACGTATGCCTCTGAATATTCGCAGCCAGATATCCTCACGTATCAAAGTTATGTCCAAAATGGATATTTCAGAAAAGCGTGTTCCTCAGGATGGCCGCATTCAGATTCAGTTCCGCAAAGGTGCCAAGCCAATTGATTTTCGTGTCAGCACCCTGCCTACTCTGTTTGGTGAAAAAATTGTAATGCGTATCCTGAATTCGGATGCCGCTACCTTGAATATCGAACAGCTCGGTTTTGAGCCATTTCAAAAAGAATTACTGCTAGAAGCTATTCATCGCCCCTATGGCATGGTGCTGGTTACCGGTCCAACCGGTTCGGGTAAAACCGTATCACTGTATACCTGTCTGAATATACTTAATACCGACAGCGTTAATATTTCCACTGCAGAAGACCCAGCGGAAATTAACCTGCCCGGTATCAATCAGGTCAACGTTAATGATAAACAGGGGCTGACATTCGCAGCAGCACTAAAATCTTTCCTGCGTCAGGACCCGGACATTATCATGGTGGGGGAAATTCGAGATCTGGAAACAGCAGATATCGCCATCAAGGCTGCGCAAACTGGCCATATGGTTTTCTCCACCCTGCATACCAATAACGCTCCGGCCACATTGTCACGTATGCTGAATATGGGCGTTGCTCCGTTCAACATCGCCAGCTCAGTTAATCTGATTATGGCTCAGCGTCTGGTACGGCGTTTATGTACCTGCAAGGCACCAGCAGAACGTCCTCCTGAAGATGCTCTGAAAAAAGCCGGCTTTTCGGATGAAGATCTGGCTAAAGACTGGACATTTTACCGGCCGGTGGGCTGTGAACGCTGCAAAAGCAAAGGCTACAAGGGACGTGCCGGTGTTTATGAAGTCATGCCTGTCAGTGAAGAAATGCAACGTATCATTATGAACAACGGTAATGAAGTTGATATCAGTACTCAGGCACTCAAGGAAGGACTGGTTGATTTACGTCATGCCGGTTTGCTTAAAGTTATGGAAGGTATCACGTCTCTGGACGAAATTCTGGCAACCACCAATGATTAAAGCTGATTGCCGATTTATTAAATTAAATCCATACTGTGGGAAAAAACTATGAATAAACCAGTAGCAGTGTCCAAAGCCAAACCCGCCGGTACCACTTTCAGTTTTGAAGGTAAAAACATCAAAACTGAACAGATTGTGCGCGGAGAAGTAGTCGCAAAAAATGAAGCAGAAGCTCGTGCCAAGCTGAACCGGCGTCAGATTCGTGTTATTCAGATTACCAAGGTCAAGAAACAGCGTCAGAAGAAAATCAGCCAGGCGGATATCACTGTCTTTACACGACAATTATCTACCATGATGAAATCCGGCTTACCATTAATGCAGGCATTTGATATCGCTGCCAAAGGCCACTCCAATCCAGCCATGACTCAGTTACTGACAGAAATTCGTGCAGATGTAGAGCAAGGTACATCTCTGGCTGATTCTTTTTCCAAGCACCCAAGATACTTTGATAAATTTTACTGCAATCTGGTGCGTGCCGGTGAAGCTGGTGGTGTACTGGAGGGATTATTAGATAAGCTGGCGGTATATAAAGAAAAAACCCAAGGTATCAAGAAAAAAGTTAAAAGTGCCTTAACTTATCCGGTTGTTGTTGTCATTGTTGCTATAGCACTGGTTTTTGTTATGATGATGTTTGTACTACCCTCTTTTGCCAAGGTATATGAAGGAATGGGCGTTCCATTGCCCGGCTTAACTCAGGTTATGATGAACATCTCTGACTTTTTCGTGCATTATGGTATTTTTATACTAATAGCATTAGTTATTGCTGGAATTGGCTTCCATAAATGGTTTCAAAACTCAGCAAACCTGAGAAAACGCTTTGATCATATGTTATTAAAAATGCCTATCTTTGGGCAAATTGTGCGCAAAGCAACCATTGCACGCTGGTCACGTACTATGGCCACTCTGTTTGCGGCTGGTGTACCACTGGTAGAAGTATTGGATTCTGTAGCAGGCGCAGCAGGTAATATCAAGTATGAGGAAGCGACTCAGGAAATCCGCGCCAAAGTAAACCAGGGTATTTCTCTTACCTCTGCCATGCAAGCAACAGAGTTATTTCCCAATATGGTGATACAAATGGCCTCCATTGGGGAAGAATCAGGTTCACTCGATTCCATGCTGAATAAGGCTGCTGAATTTTATGAAGATGACGTAGATACAGCTGTTTCACAATTATCTTCACTAATGGAACCCATTATCATGGTTGTACTTGGTGGTATTGTCGGTGTGATTCTGGTAGCTATGTACTTGCCACTCTTCAATATTGGTAATGCAGTAGGTTAATGCCAAATGTTAACTGATACCCTGTTTTTCGGTGTAGTCGCACTAATATTGGGTTTTGCTGTTGGCAGTTTTCTGAATGTAGTCATCTATCGCTTACCCATCATGATGGAAAGAAGCTGGCAGGCTGAAGCACGGATGGCACTACAATTGCCAGCAGAAAATTCTGCCCGCTTTAATCTGTGTGTCCCACCTTCAGCCTGTCCGCACTGTCAGTGCAAAATCCGCTGGTGGCAGAATGTACCGCTGTTAAGCTATCTGTTACTACGCGGTCGTTGTGCTGCATGTGCTGCACCAATCAGCCCCCGCTACTTTTGTGTAGAGTTATTAACTGGCCTGGCCTTTGCTGCAGTCGTCTGGCGTTATGATATTACGCCTATCGCAGCGGGTGGCCTGGTTCTGACTGCTGCGCTGATTGCACTGACCTTTATTGATGCAGATACCCAGCTCTTGCCTGACCAGATTACCTTGCCACTATTGTGGTTCGGTTTGCTGTTTAACTGGTACTGTGAATTTGTCTCATTATCTGCTGCTGTCTGGGGTGCCGCACTGGGCTATCTGAGCTTATGGTCACTTTTCTGGCTATTCAAACTGCTAACCGGCAAAGATGGCATGGGCTATGGTGATTTCAAATTACTGGCTGCTCTTGGTGCCTGGATGGGAGTCGCAGCATTGCCATTAATTGTATTTATGGCTGCAATTGTCGGCATTATTGCCTCACTTATTCTCAAAGTTGCCCGTAGCCAGCCAATGGCTTTCGGCCCAGCACTGGCCATCGCCGGCTGGATTGTATGGATGGCAAACAGCCAGATTAACCAATTGATTCACTGGTGGCTGCGTATCTCCGGACTCAGTGCATGACACTCTGGATAGGTTTATCCGGTGGGATAGGCAGTGGTAAGTCCACAGCGGCAAGCTGCTTTGCCGCTTTGGGCGTACCAGTACTGAATGCAGATGATATTTCGCGTCAGCTCACTGCCCCGCAAGGTCTGGCTTTGCCTGCAATCCAGAAACAGTGCGGAAAAAATCTGTTTCTGGCTGATGGCAGTCTGGATCGCCAGCAACTGCGGAACTGGGTATTTGCCGATTCTCATAACCGCATATTACTGGAAAATATTCTTCATCCCCTGATCTGGCAAGGTCTACAACAAGCCAAACAGCAAACCAGTTCAAACCAGCATTATGGCATTATAGAAATTCCTCTACTGGCAGAAAAACCGGAATTTCAACAACTGGTACAACGTATACTCATTATCGAAGCACCGGTTGATATATGTATTCAGAGAGTGCAGCAACGCAGTGGTCTGGACGAAACCGCAATCCGTGCTATCATGACACAACAGACTGACAGTAATAGCAGAAAAACCATTGCCGATGACATTATCATCAACGATGGCAGCTGGCAGGAACTTAACCGGAAAGTCATTCAGCAGCACCACTTCTATCAAGCTCTAACACCATCCTAGTTATGACAGATATCATCCATTTCGAACACCCTTTGTCCGAGCGCGTCCGCAATTTCTTACGTATCGCACACCTGTTCAAGCACTTCCATGAAGTCGTCATACGCAGCGAAATCTGGGCACATCATTGTGCACTGTTTTCGCTGTTTGAAATCATGGAAGCTGCCGCACGTGCTGAGCTCAAACTGGATATCCTGCAGGAACTGGAACGTCAAAAAGGTCTGGCACGGCAACGTGGTGAAGAAGGTGGTGCTGCGCTGGAAACTATCCAGACTGCAATTTCAAATCTGCAAAGTGTCCAGCAGAAATTCGGCCAGCATTTGCGTGAAAATGAATGGCTGATGGCAATCAAACAACGCATGTTTGTTCCTGGTGGTACCAGCCCGTATGATTTGCCTTCATATTATTACTGGCAGCAGAAAAGCCCTGCAGAACGCGAAAACCAGTTACGCCAGTGGATCCAAAGCCTGTTACCCACTTATGAAGCCATCAATCTGCTACTGGAAATCCTGCGCCACAACAGTTTATCAGTAGAATGTCTGGCAACAGCTGGCAGTTACCAGCATAATAGTCTGGGACAGAATATCCATCTGCTTGGCATTAATGTTGCCCAGAACGCAGCAGCATTGCCAGAAGTATCGGCCAATAAATATTTTACCCACATTCGCTTTTTACAGGCATCACAACAACAGGCACGCGGACCAGTATTAACGACAGACATTCCGTTTACTCTGGTTATGTGCAGCTTCGATCCGGTAATCAAATAATGACAGAAAAAATCACAACGGTTATTTGCCCCACCTGTGGCCAAAGCGTTGCCTGGATTCCAGCCAACCGTTTCCGGCCATTTTGTTCAGAACGCTGCAAAATGATTGATCTTGGCAGCTGGGCCAGTGAAAGCTATAACCTGCCAGCAGATGAAGATCAGCCCCTGAGCGAAGAAATAAAACCATCAGAGCCTTAATCATCAGCAGAACATTATCACTAACCATTGCAGATATCCATTTAACCTATGACTTCTCCTGCTCTTTGCATCAAACAGGCTGTTAAAACCTATGCCAATGGTTTTATGGCTTTAAAAGGCGTCAGCTTCAGCGTTCAGCCAGGTGAATTTTTTGGGCTGCTCGGCCCCAACGGCGCCGGCAAAACCACACTTATTTCAGCAATGGCCGGCCTGAGCCGTCTAACTTCCGGCCAAATCAGCATTTGCGGCCATGATGTGCAACATGAAGCAAATATCACCCGTCAACTTTTAGGAGTCGTACCACAGGAACTTGTTTTCGACCCTTTTTTCAGCGTACGCGAGGCACTGCGATTTCAGTCCGGTTATTTTGGTTTGCGCAAAAACGACGAATGGATAGATGAAATTATTGTCAATCTGGGTCTGGCAGACAAAGCCAATACCAATACCCGCAATCTCTCCGGCGGCATGAAGCGTCGTGTCATGGTAGCGCTGGCACTGGTACACCGGCCGCCAGTCATCGTACTGGACGAACCGACTGCCGGCGTAGATGTCGAATTAAGACAAAATCTGTGGCGATTCATTACCAAACTGAATACAGCCGGTCATACCATCATTCTGACAACCCATTATCTGGAAGAGGCACAGTCGTTATGTAACCGTATTGCCATGCTTAAACACGGCGAAATTGTGGCACTGGACAGTACCCAAAACCTATTGGATAGCGAAGCAGATTTACAACTGACATTAACGCTAGACCAACCACTACCAGCCAACCTGCATCAGCATCTCATACAGGCAGATGGTAACAATTATCTACTGAAACTTGCTGACTACAGCCAGCTGGCCACCCTGTTACAAAACCTGCAAACCCAGAATATCAGCGTCAGAAACCTGCACATAATGGAAAACGATCTGGAAAACGTCTTCCTGCGCCTGACCAGCGATCATGTGAAAGGCGAAAAATGAATACCATTGGTTGCTATACCCTGTTTAAAAAAGAAGTACTGCGTTTCTGGAAAGTAGGCTTTCAAACCCTATCTGCGCCCATTTTGACTGCCCTGCTGTACCAGCTGATTTTTGCTCACCTCATGCAGGGACGTACCGATATCCTGCCTGGTGTCAGCTATAATGCATTTCTGATACCGGGGCTAGCCATGATGTCCATGCTGCAAAATGCCTTTGCCAACTCTTCCTCAAGCCTGATTCAGTCACGTATAACCGGTAATCTGATATTTATCCTGTTACCGCCATTAGGTACAGCTGCTTTCTTCTGCGCCTATGTGGGTGCTTCCATCCTGCGCGGATTAATGGTGGGGATTGGTGTAATAGCAGTAACAGCTTTCTTCGGCCTACCACTGCCTTATCACATTGGCTGGATAATCACATTCGCCTTACTGGGATGTGCAATTATGAGTATGTTTGGCCTCTTGGCAGGCATTGTTGCAGAAAAATTCGACCAGCTAGCTGCATTCCAGAATTTTCTCATCATGCCCTTGACTTTTCTGTCTGGTGTATTCTATTCCATTAACAGCTTGTCACCATTCTGGCGCTCCCTCAGTCATTTCAATCCGGTTTTTTACATCATTGACGGCTTTCGTTTTGGCTTTTTCGGCCAAAGTGACTCCTCCCCCTGGCTGGCATTAAGCGTAGTCGGCAGCTTTGCCATCGGCTTATGTATTCTTGTCTGCGCCATACTGAAATCTGGCTGGAAATTACGCAATTAGACAAACTAAGACGCTATAATAGCCGCCATTTCAATAGCTATTCTGGAGCCCATCATGTTAACACCCGAAGAGGTTAAAGCCATGATTGCCAACCTTCTGCCCTGCGAATATCTCGAGGTTGAAGGCGACGGTCATCATTTCTTTGCCCGGATTGTATCCAGTGCTTTTACCGGAAAAAGCCGTCTGGCTCGCCATCGCATGATTAAAGATGGCCTAGCACAACAGATTGCCAGCAATGAATTACATGCACTATCCATTACTACCGCAGCCACACCTGCTGAATGGGCAGCAAAACAGCATTAATCGGCAGACAGCCTTTACTGCCATCATTGAGAATTTATATGGAAAAATTAAAAATCCGTGCTAACGGCGCATTAAACGGCGAAATCATTATTTCTGGCGCCAAAAATGCAGCCCTGCCTTTGCTGTGTGCTTCACTACTGACACGGGATACCCTGCATCTGACTAATGTCCCTATGCTGCGGGACGTTAAAACCACCCAAAAACTGTTACAGGGCATGGGCGCACGCGTACTGACAGACAACGTGCATGAATTCGAAATCAACTGTAGCGGTATCAACAATACCTGTGCACCATACGATCTGGTCAAAACCATGCGTGCTTCCATTCTGGTATTAGGACCGACACTGGCGCATTTTGGTGAAGCTCAGGTTAGCCTGCCTGGCGGGTGTGCCATCGGTTCACGACCGGTAGACCAGCATCTGAAAGGCCTTGAAGCCATGGGCGCCGAAATCAGTATCGAGCATGGCTACGTCAAAGCCCGTGCCCGACGTCTGCAAGGCGCACATATCGTCATGGATATGGTTACCGTAACCGGTACAGAAAACCTGTTAATGGCTGCAACACTGGCAGAAGGCACGACCATTCTGGAAAATGCGGCCATGGAACCAGAAGTTACCGATCTTGCCGACTGTCTGGTTAAAATGGGAGCGAATATTCAGGGCATAGGTACTCCTACTCTTACCATTACCGGTGTAGAAAAACTACATGGCTGTACCCACCGCGTAGTCCCCGATCGCATCGAAGCCGGTACTTTCCTGTGCGCAGTAGCCATGACCGGCGGTAAAGTAGTTCTGAAGCATGCCGCCCCTAAAACCATGCTGGCCATTCTGGAAAAACTGAGTGAAGCCGGTGCCATTATTGAAGCAGGTGACGACTGGATCAGCATCGACATGCAGCAGCGTCCGAAAGCCGTAGATATACGTACTCTGCCCTACCCAGCATTTCCCACCGACATGCAGGCACAGTTTATGGTAATGAACACCATCGCCAGCGGTAACAGTAAAGTAGTAGAAACCATCTTTGAAAACCGCTTTATGCACGTACCCGAACTCAATCGCATGGGAGCACGGATATCAGCCGAAGGCAATACCGCTATTGTAGAAGGCGTGGAACAGTTATCCGGTACCACCGTAATGGCCACCGACCTGCGTGCATCGGCCAGTCTTGTACTGGCTGGTCTGGTAGCGAGTGGTGAAACCACCGTTGAACGTATTTATCATCTAGATCGTGGTTACGAAAACATTGAACAAAAACTGAGTGGCGTAGGCGCTATTATTGAACGTGCTAGCAACTAGTAAACATCACAATCAAACAACAGGGCTATCTGGCAAATCCAGATAATCCTGTTTTATATAATATACATATAAATTTAAATACCTAAGAAGTCATAATCTAGTTTCTGAATAGTCATTTTCTATATATACCAACTAAACACATAAATTATTTAAAATATTAAACAAAAATATTAATTAGTACGGATAACTCGAAATAAATTAATAGCCAATACAGGCTGATTAACGTATCAATTAACAGCAAACCTGAAGCTTAATTTTCACATACTATTAAATTATATAATCCACCAGCTCTGGCAAGCTGAACATGGTTAGGCGTTGTGGTTTGAACCACACTGTTTGTGATGGTTGCAGAGCCAGTGTGCGAAATTCTGCTGGTGACAGCCACACCTGTATACGCTGTTTATTATCCTGTCGCCGTAGCCACAACCTGATCTGTGCACCGATAACATGTATTTCTTCCACAATTGCAGCAGCAATCACATTATCCTGAATATGAGTTAATAGCTGTATTTCCTGCGGGCGCACATAGACAGCCACATTCTGGCGCGCGCATTCTCCTGTGGTGACCGGTTCGCAATAGCTGCCCAGACACAGTTGCCCCTGTTCAATACAGGCATCTTCAAAAACATTCACTTCGCCCAGAAACTCGGTAACAAATACATTCCCCGGATTATCATACAAAGATGCAGCCGCACCACTTTGCTCAATTTTGCCCTGATTCATGACCACAATCTGATCAGCCATTTCCAGAGCCTCTTCCTGATCATGTGTAACCAGTACACTGGTAATGTCCAACTGATGGTGAATTTCCACCAGCCACCGGCGTAGCTCCTTGCGTACCTTGGCATCCAGTGCACCAAACGGCTCATCCAGCAACAGCAGTTTTGGTTTGGTTGCCAGCGCCCGTGCCAGTGCAATACGCTGGCGCTGGCCACCAGATAATTGCTGTGGATATACTTTTGCCAGCCACTCCAGCTGCACCAGTTGTAATAATTCTTCTACCCGCGCGGCTATCTCTGCTTTACCCGGGCGCAAGCGGCGTGGCAATACCTGCAAGCCAAAAGCAACATTATCAAACACTGTCATATGGCGAAACAGCGCATAGTGCTGAAACATAAACCCAACCTGCCGCTCACGCACATGCAGCTTGCTGACTTCCTTATCCGCAAAAAACAGTTCACCCGAATCGGCGTGTTCCAGTCCAGCAATAATGCGTAACAAAGTGGTCTTGCCACAGCCTGAAGGGCCAAGCAAAGCTGTCAGCGAACCAGCCGGCACTTGTAAATTAATATCCTGTAAAGCATAATAATCACCATAATATTTGTTCAAATGTTTAATACGAATACCCATAATCGCCACTCAACACAGTACCTTACTGTTTAATCCGTAACTGCAGCCTGCCGACGTTGTGCATCTGTGCACAAACGTGCCTGATGCCAGTCGAGAAACTTCTGCAATATCAAAGTACATAACGCCAGCAAGGCCAGCAAACTGGACACAGCAAACGCACCTACCATGTTGTATTCGTTGTACATCATCTCTACCAGTAACGGCATAGTATTGGTTTCACCACGAATATGACCGGAAACCATGCTAACCGCCCCAAACTCACCCATCGCACGCGCATTAGTCAGAATAATGCCGTAAACCAGTGCCCATTTCAGATTGGGTAAAGTGACACGCCAGAACATTTGCCAGCCACTAGCACCCAGTATCAGTGCTGCCTGCTCTTCACTGCTTCCCTGAGCCTGCATTAATGGAATTAATTCACGTGCTACAAATGGGAATGTTACAAACAGAGTAGCCAGCACCATGCCTGGTACGGCAAAAATAATCTGCATTCCATGCGCATCCAGCCAGCCGCCAAACCAGCTATTACTGCCAAACAACAATACAAACATCAGACCAGCAACAACTGGTGATACAGCAAACGGCAAATCCAGTAATGTTGTCCACAACTGCTTACCACGAAAAGAAAAATGGGTTAACAGCCATGCTATCGCCACTCCCAGAACCACATTAATCGGCACCACAATCAGGGTAATCAGCAATGACAGGCGAATGGCTGCCAGTGCTTCCTCATCGGTCAAGGCAGCCAGATATAATTGCCAGCCCTTTGCCAGCGCAAAGCTGAATACCGACAACAATGGCAGCACTAACAACACGCCCAGAAACAGCAGCGTTATGCTAATCAGCACATAGCGCAGCCAGCGCGGCTCAGAGAGCAACTCATTAGTTTTAACTGTACTCATCAATATCGCCCCTGCATACGCCGGCTCAAACGCCATTGCCATAAATTCAGCGTAAATAAAATAACAAAAGAAATAATCAGCATAAATAGCGCTACCGCTGCTGCGGCCGGTAAATCAAACAGTTCAAACTTACTGACAATAATCAGTGGCAGAATTTCCGATTTAAACGGTACATTCCCTGCTATAAAAATGACTGAACCATACTCGCCAGTGGCACGTGCAAAAGCCATACCGGCCCCCATTACCAGCGCGGGCAAAACCTCCGGTAACAGTACTCTGAATATAATTGTTAATCTGGATGCACCCAATATCGCTGCCGCCTCCTCATATTCTCCCGACAACTCAGCCAATACCGGCTGCACAGCCCGCACCACAAACGGCAAGCTAACCAGTAGTAATGCCAGCCAGATACCTGTCGGCGTAAATGCTATCTGCCAGCCAAACCGGGCAAATATCGCACCTATCCAGCCAGTGGGTGCATATAAAGTAGCCAGAGCTACCCCCGTTACCGCTGTCGGTAATGCAAATGGTAAATCCACCAGAGCATTGACCAAATCTTTGCCGCAGAAATGATAGCGCACCAGCACCCATGCCACTAACGTCCCCAGCAGCACACTGGCCAGCATCGCCAGTAAAGACATTTTCAGCGTCAACCATACCGCAGCAAGCGTCCGCTGCTCGAAAATTACCCGCACAAAACCCTGCCAGCCCAAATCAGTAACCGTCCACACCAGCATCGCAAATGGTAATAACACCAGTAATGACAGCGATAGCACACTCACACCCAGACTAAGCGTAAAACCGGGCAATACAGATGGCTGTTTCAATAACAGCATAACTTTTTCTCCCATAAACCCGACAAGCACCAACAACATCGGCAGCAGCACGGTAAAAAATACCGACACAAATTGGAATCACCTTGTTCAGGCTATGCCCCAACAGCAAAATATGCCAAAAAATTATAAACAGAACGCATAAAACCAAACAGCAACATCATTCTGCTGTGCTACAAGCACCAACAATATAAAAGGCCGTCCGGACAATTGAGAAAGAATATATTTTTGTAACCTAAGAAGCAGTAGTTATAACTCTTTATCAAATCAGCAGTATTGCCGGCAGAATCACCACGTAATATCATAGAGCAAGCTATTGAACATAAACATACCAATCTGCAAAAGCGAGAAAACCATGCCCACACCACTTCTGGACAAACACAAAGACGCTCCCCTATTGGCAGACATCAGCTTTCTGACTCAGGCATTATTTAACGTCCTGCAACACGAAACTACTGCAGCCGTACAAACCGTATTACGCCAGCTACTCAATGGCAACCAGCCACAAACCACCATCCAGCAGGCACTTCCCACCCTCGACTTGCGCCAGCAACAAGACCTGATTCGCGCTTGCAGCCTGTTTGCACAGGTATTAAACATCGCCGAAGATGCTCATCATGAACGGCGGCGACAGGCATACGAAAACAACAGCCAGCACCCCGGACGTACCAGCTTTATTCGCGTTATCACCCAGATTCAGCAACAGCATATCAGCACCGCCGAGCTGGAACAGACCTTACAGCACACCAGCATCAGTGCCGTTCTCACCGCCCACCCCACCGAAGTACAACGCCAATGCATTCTCTGTTTCCAGCGTCATATCCGTACTATCCTTAACGAGCGTAACCATACTGGCAAACATCACAGCGAACAGTTACAACAACAGACCGAAGCCATCCTGCTGGCCTTATGGCAGACTGATGAAACCCGTCATTTCAAAATCAGCGTTAGCGATGAAATCTACAACAGCGTAACCTATTTTCCATTAAGCTTTTTCAAAGCCGTACCTGCGCTGTATCGCAAGCTGCAACAGCAACTTGCCAGCGTCTACCCGCAAGCCAGCCTGCCCAACGTACTCAGCATAGGTGGCTGGGTTGGCGGCGATCGTGACGGCAACCCCTTTGTCAATGCCGACACATTACAGGAGGCCTTCACCTTTCAGGCCACTACCCTGTTGCAGCATTATCACCAGTGTCTGGATGAACTGCATCAACTACTGCCTCTGTCAACCCGCCGCGTGCAAGTTGATCACACCGTTCTCCAGATGGCCGAACAGTCACCGGACACCGCCACTGCACATAAAGAAGAACCCTATCGGCGTGCCCTCACCTATATACAGGCACGCCTCCATGCCACAGCACAACAACTGGGTATCAAACCAGACAGTCCGCCTCATGGCCTGCCCCCCTATCAACAGCCGGCAGAACTCCTGCAGGAACTCAACAATATCGCCAGCTCGCTGCAACAAAATGGCAGTGCCCTGCTCAGCCATGGCAAACTGGCTGATCTGATTCGTTCTGTTTCCCTGTTTGGCTTTCATCTCATGCCGATAGACTTACGCCAGCATGCTGCCAAACATGCTGAAGTTGTGGCCGAACTGTTTACCCATGCCGGTCTTGAAGCTTTCCAGACCTTAAGCGAAGCAGCCAAACAGCGCGTACTGTTACGCGAGCTGAGCACCCAGCGCCCCCTGTATAGCCCTTATATCCAGTATAGCCCCCATACCATGCGCGAACTGGCTATTTTTCAGACCGCTGCCAGCATCAAAAATCACTATGGTGAAACAGCCATCAACCAGTGCATCATCTCTAATACCGAGACCGTTAGCGATATACTGGTAGTTGCATTACTGCTTAAAGAAACCGGCCTGCTGACTATCAGCAACGAAAAACCTACCAGCCGTATCAATATTGTTCCCCTGTTTGAGACCATCGATGCCCTGCACAATTGCCTCGGCATCATGGATAACCTGTTCAACCTGCCGTGGTACCGTGCATTCCTGCACAGCCGCGACAACCTGCAAGAAATCATGCTGGGTTACTCCGACAGCAATAAAGATGGCGGTTACGTCACCAGCCAGTGGTCACTGTATCAGGCAGAATCCAGACTGGTACAACTGTTTGACCGCCATCATATCCGCCTGCGTCTGTTTCATGGCCGTGGTGGCAGCGTTGGTCGTGGCGGAGGACCTTCTTTCGACGCTATCATGGCACAGCCAGCCGGCAGCGTAGCCGGACAGATACGCATTACCGAACAGGGTGAAGTCATCACCGCCAAATACGCCGACCCCACCAATGCCGAACGCAATCTCGAAGCACTGATTGCCGCCACCCTCGAAGCCACTGTATTACCACCCCAGAACAGCGAGCCGGATAGCAAACTGATGGATGTGCTATCTGCCAGTGCATTCAAATACTACCGCCAGCTAATTACCTTTCCCGGGTTTATTGACTACTTCCTGCAAACCAGCCCGATTCAGGAAATTGCCAGTCTCAATATCGGCAGCCGTCCGGCCAGCCGTAAAACACTGGCCAGAATTCAGGATTTACGCGCCATTCCGTGGGTATTTTCCTGGACTCAGAATCGCCTCATGCTCCCAGCATGGTATGGTTTTGGCAGTGCCGTAGCCGACCTCATCGAACAGGACAGCAGCAATCTGCCACGCTTACAGCAACAGGCACAACACAGCCCCTTTTTCCAGACCATGCTCTCCAACATGGATCAGGTAATGGCAAAAGCCGATCTCACCATTGCCAAAGCCTATATCAGCCTTGCCACTGATCAGGAAGCTGCCCAAACCATTTACACCATGTTGGCAAACGAATTTGAGCGCAGCCGACAAGCCTTACTCAACATCCTGCAACGCCAACACTACCTGAGCGACAACCGTACACTGGCGCGTTCACTGGCCTTGCGCATCCCCTATTTGAACACCCTGAACTGGCTTCAGGTTCATTTGCTGCAACAACTGCGCCAGCAACCGGATAACAGCGAAATACTCCAGCTTATCCACCTGACCATTAACGGTATTGCTCAGGGATTGCGTAATACCGGCTAAATATCAGCCAAAACGGCGGACAGCACCATCTGCGCGTCCGCCTATCAACCCTCTGCCTGCCAAACTACACCCAATCCGGTATTTACATTTCTATCCTGAATAAGGTATTTAAATACCCAGATAAAAAACCGTGCATAAATTGCACAATAAAATCAAAACCGTAACCACCCTAAGCAAAAACAACCATAACCCCACGTCAGTCGCTTGAAATAGCGCCACAACGACCCAATTTAATCAAATAATTCACCTTTTTGCCGAGGAAAAAACATGCAACCGGAAAACAACACTGAAAACGAAACTCAGATTAACGATAACACCGAAACCACAGAACCAACTGTTGCCCCCGAAGCCACCATCGAAGACTTACAGGAACGCATTAACGAGCTTGAAGGACAACTCAAAGACGAACAACTGCGTTCGCTCGCAACCGAACAGAATCTGCGCCGCCGTCATCAGGAAGAGCTCGAAAGCGCGCACAAATTTGCCGGCCAGAAATTTGCCAGTGCCATGCTGCCCGTTAAAGACTATCTGGAAATGGCACTGCAAGACCAGAGCGGCAACTTTGATGCCCTGAAAATGGGCGTACAAATGACCCTCACCGAATTACAAAAAGCTTTTGACCAGTCCAACGTTAAAGAAATCGCCCCCAAAGCCGGTGACAAGCTCGACCCACACCGCCATCAGGCTTTGCAAAGCGTAGACAGCGAACAGGAACCCAACACCGTGGTTTCCATTATGAAAAAAGGCTATACCCTTGCCGACCGCGTATTACGCCCAGCCATGGTAACCGTAGCCAAAGCAGCTGACGCAGAATAAATCCGCTTACACAAAAACCGTCAGACACACCATTGTCTGACGGTTTATATATAAACAGCTTTATCCCTGCCCAATTACATTCTTTTCAAAGAGCAAAAAAACAATATGCCGCTCCGGCTATCCATCTGAGCAGTAAAACTACACCTGAAATTATTGCTCAGCAATCACATCAATAAATACCAGCGGCTCCTTACCTATATTGGCCAAAGCATGCGATTGCCCCTTACGCGCAATCGTCACATCACCAGCCGTAACTTGATAAGATTTACCATCAGAATCAGTAAACAGACCTATCCCAGAAACAATAATATAAGTATCCTCATTATGCTCATGCCGATGAAAACCGATTGAATCACCCGGTTGCAACGTCATCCAGCCAATCTCCTTGATCGCTTCATCCCTCTTTGCCGCATCTCGTCTGAATGCAAACTGCCCATACAAAGTGCCCTTACCACCTGCTGCGGCATCGCGATTAAAACCAATCAATTCATCTTTTGAATACACATCAGCCCATACCGTACTGGCCATAGCGGCCAGCATCAATGCAAGCAACCATCTAGCTAACATCATTCCACCCCCATATCAAAAGTCACTTATAATCCGGCCATACTTTTTCAGAAGCAAGCCGGGTAACATTACATACCAGTATTACTTCACACGCTCCCGCTCCCCTGTCAGTGCGTGACAATGACGATACCACATACCTATTTCCCATATCGACCCTAACCAGCCAACCATCCACACGGACATTATCCCCAACCTTAATACCACTAATCTGAGCAGCTATTTTTTTATTTGCCGGAATCAAATGAACATTCGAAGCATTCTGGTACATATCATCATAAGAATATGGCATAGAGCTCCCATCTTTAGTGCCGGCAATACCACCAAAACGGGCTCTCTGTTCAAATTTCAGGCGCTTTACTACCTTTTCATTAGCCATAAACCCCCACCCCACAAACCAGTCAATTGCAGAGATACTAGCGGCTTCATCATAAAGATAAGCAGCGCGATGTAGTACACGTGCGGGCATACTAAATCCGGCCAAAGGAGTCATTTTCACTTTTGGCAACACAAACGGCTGCATTCCTTTTGGTATTTCTGTTTGCAATGGTTCATCACCCGTAGCCATCGGCGGAAACTGCGAACAATCCACACCGTCATTTAAATATGCAGGCATAACAACCCGTGGTGAATAAGGCGAAAATCGCCACCAGCCAACACATAATAATAAAATACCTATCAATAACTTCCGATATTGATAAAAAAAATTCATGGCAAACCTAAGCAAGAATATTCAATCCAGATTTTAGTTCTATACCAAAAATAATATTTTTATCTTAACCACTTACAACATTAATAGTAAATAAATATTAAAAATAAACGTTCTCAGTGTGTAACTCTCTCCTAAAAGAAACAAAAATATAATCAATCTGGCTAGTTATTAACTTTAATTGTTCTTTGTTCTGGTCTATCACCAATTAATCAAGTATAAACACATAACACCGATATTACCTTATACTGTAAAAAAGGATAAAATCCATGCGCTTATCAAGCCTGTTTTTTATTTTTATCTGCATAGCCATAAAAATGGCCATGGCAAAAGAAGTAGTATTACCGGTAACCTTTACCAAAGATACCCATATTGCCAAAGTAGTCTTAAATATCAACGGCAAACCAAGCCAGTTTCAGCTTGATACAGGTTCACAGACAGCCTTGCATTTACCGCTAAATACACTGCAACAACTGCCAGATACGACCAAAAACCAAAATACCAATAAAAGTCTGGATTTAAGCGGAAAAATTAATGAAACACAAAAATTTCTGATAAAACATCTGGATATCAACGGGCTTAACTTTGACAACATCAATGCAGAAGAACTGAAACCATGGGGCTGGAGTTATTCCAGCACTGCGGAACAGGCACCTGCACCAGATGACAACCTGCCGGTTATCGGTTTGCCACTCTTTCAGAATCACATCCTTACTCTGGATTTTGCGCACAAAAAAATCATAATCGATGATGGTCAGGATTCTGCCCAGATAAACCAGCAATGGATTGCTTTCCCCTACAACATTCATCCCAAAGAAGGCATTATCATCAACCTCACCGACCAGAAAAAACCATATAGCCTTGTTCTGGATACCGGAGCATCAATGACCTTTATCAAAGGAAAATTACTGCCAGCATCATTCAACAGCAGCAATAAAATACCCGCAGCCAAATCCGAAGAAGCCACACTGCGCCTGAATAAAAAAGACAATCCCCAGACTGTTAAAATCATACTGACTAATCCATCCATACGTAAAATCCCCATTCGAGCGGCTATTATGGACGGTATGCCTGACCAATTTGAATCAGACGGCTTACTCGGCGTAGATTTCCTGAAAAAATATAGCGTGAAAATAGACCAGAAAAACCAGCAGCTATGGATTAAACCAGCAATATAATATCAAACTATATATTATAAATTTATCTATTTTGAATTAAACTTAGAAGAGCATTCTAGTAATTCTTAATTTATAATATTACTTTATCATTAAACCAGAACAAGTATATTCTTTCTAGAATATAGAAAGAATATACAATACTTAAATAACATAATGTTAAATTAAAGAGTTGGATGAGCAAATCAAGCAATAAAACAACTGACAAGTAAGATATCTTTTTATTAATCCAATATCAAGATAAACCAAACTATCTTTTACATGCCAGTATCATTTTTAGATATTAATACTTTCCTAAATTTTTATTTAATTAAAATTTTACCTTAGGTATACTTTAAACAAATGGATTGGGTAGCCCAGTTGGCGCTGTAGCCTTGAGTATTCTCAAGGCTCTTCTGCTTTTTGGACTTTATTTTTCCGGCAAAATATTTAGTCCATAATTCAGATAATTGTTTCCTACATTAAGCCGGCCACCTTCACAATAAAATTTTAACTTTAATACCTCAAAAGCCCTATTGAGTTTTCTCTCAGAATTATTAAAATCTAAATGATTCCTACCAATAGGTCTAGCACACAAATCAGCAAACTGTAATCCAGTACTATTAGCGTCTTTTTTCTTAATCAAAATCTCAAATGGAAAATTAGTCTTTAATAAATTATGTCCATCACAAATACGCCTAAATGCTAATTCAATGCTTTTAT
Source organism: Snodgrassella sp. ESL0253 (assembly GCF_013344965.1). Classification (NCBI taxonomy): domain Bacteria; kingdom Pseudomonadati; phylum Pseudomonadota; class Betaproteobacteria; order Neisseriales; family Neisseriaceae; genus Snodgrassella; species Snodgrassella sp. ESL0253. Next base: position 228,560 of record NZ_JAAEDQ010000003.1, read on the forward strand.
CTTCCTTTGCGCCCCGTGATTCTATGACAACATAAGTTTTTCTAAGGTGACTATTTTTTCCCTCATAAAATTATAAAGATTAACCAGACATACTTCCATAGCTGCATTATATAAATTATCTTCACATTTACCCTTGCGTTTATCGATGATAGTGGAAATTAAAATAAAATTAGTTTCGCACATTACTTTATTCAAATCATTTAAGAATTCATCAGATAAAGCCTTGGAATTAAAATCGAAAGGGTATTCATGTTTTCTTATTTCTTTTTCATGTAGAATAACCATATCATGCCCAAAAAATTTAAATTTCAATGCTTGGATTAAAGGCACCAATTTTTCAGTATAAATACGCTTATTAAAAATGCAAAACGCCAAAACAAAAACTGGATAATTTTTATCATTTTATTATCCATAGTTGGCGTACCGCTCTCATCTGCATAAACAATAAATGGGCTAAAAGAATTATAATAATCTGCTAATGATTTTTCTTTACTATTAGCAGATTCATCCAAATCTAAGGCTAATTGAACCTAATTCTCAATATTATATGTATTGTTAGTAGCTATCAAATTACTTTTAGTCATATTTATTACTACATACTGTTTAGTACGGAATGCATATCTCCGCATTGATATTTAATCAAACATCTAATATAAACAATAACTACAACTTGTATAAACTTTAATATTAATAAATTTACTTCAACATCGAGCTCAAAAACGCCTGTGTCCGTGCATGCTGCGGATTAGCAAAAAAGCTTCTCGATTCACCCGATTCAACAATCACACCCTTATCCATAAACAGCACCTTGTTGGCCACTTCGCGCGCGAAGCCCATCTCATGAGTTACCACCACCATCGTCATCTTGTCTTCAGCCAACTGCTGCATGGTTTTTAATACTTCACCGGTCAACTCCGGATCAAGTGCCGAAGTCGGTTCATCAAACAGCATAATTTGTGGCTGCATGGCCAGTGCACGGGCGATGGCAACACGCTGTTTCTGTCCACCGGATAACTGCGACGGATAACAATCCTGCTTGTTTTCCAAGCCTACTTTACGCAGCAGCTCCTGCGCCAGTGGCACAATTTCGTCACGCTGCATTTTTTTCACCGTGATTGGTGCTTCAATCACGTTCTGCAACACAGTCATATGCGGAAACAGATTAAACTGCTGAAATACCATACCCATGCGCGCACAGATATTCTTAATCGTCCGTTCAGGCACATAATGAGCACGGTTATGGCTGTTATTCTGCACCAGAAAATCGTTTTCAATTGCGATGCTGCCGGCATCTATTTTTTCCAGATAATTCAGACAGCGCAGCAAAGTAGATTTACCGGAGCCGGAAGAGCCGATGATGGCAACCACTTCCGAGCGTGCCACCTGAATATCCACACCTTTAAGCACTTCCACCTGACCAAAGGCCTTGTAAATACCGCGTGCATCTATCATTAAATCAGTCGTCGTAGCGTGCATAGCGTTTCTCCATTTTCTGGAAGCCCCAAGTCAGAATCAGGGTCATAATCAAGTAGAAGGCGGCCGCCACAGAAAACGGCATCAGATTGAATTCACGCTGTACCAACTGATAGGTTACCCGCATCACATCCTGCAACGCCAGTACATACACCAGCGAAGTATCCTTAACCAGCGTAATGGTTTCATTGCTTAATGGTGGCAGGATTTTTTTCCACATTTGCGGCAGAACAATGCGGCGCATGGTTTGACCATAGCTCATACCCAGCGTTTTTGCAGCCTCATACTGCCCCTTACCTACGCCCTGAATACCGGCACGGAAAATTTCAGCAAAATAGGCTGCATAATTGAGTACAAACGCCACCACTGCCGTGGTATAAGCAGGCAGCAGAATATTAACTGCCGGCAAGGCAAAGTAAATAAAGAAAATCTGCAACATCAGCGGCGTGCCACGCATCACCCAGATGTAAAAATTAACGATGTAATCCAGCGCTTTAATGCCAGACAGACGCAATAACGCCAATACCAGCCCCAATGGAATAGACAGCAGCAGGGTAATGGCAAACAGGCTGAGGGTAATTTTTGCCCCCGTCCACAATTCTGGCAGCATATTTAACACATCATTCACGTGTAATCCTTAAAACAACAATAACGCTGCCTGAACAATTCACATTCAGGCAGCGTTGATTCCAAAGTAAAAACAGCACTTATTTGACGATGTCTTTACCGAACCATTTTGCGGCAATTTTAGCAGATGTACCATCAGCTTTCATACTATCCAGAGCAGCCTGAATTTTCTGCTCCAAAGCCTGATCATCCTTACGGAACGCCACAGCATATTGCTCAGTACCGAAATCATCACTTAATACTTTATATTCATTCGGTTTTTTCGCAACATAATAACGGCCAACCACTTCATCTACCACCAATGCATCCACGCGTTTGGTCGACACATCCATCAAAGCAGTCACATTATCAGAATATTTCTTCAGCTCTTTAAAAGATTTAGCCACATTTGGTTCAGCTTCTACTGCGTCCACCGCACTGCTGCCATCTTGTACACCAACGACTTTTCCAGCCAATTGCGCTTTGGTGCTAATACCACTATCAGGACGCACAACAATAATTTGATGATTATCCATATATGGTTTGGATAACAATAACTGCTGCTGCCGCTGCGGCGTAATGGTGAGGCCATTCCAAAGCATATCCACACGCTTACTGTTAAGCTCCGATTCCTTGGCGCTCCAGTCAATCGGCTTAAGTTCTACGGCCAGACCGGCACGCTTGGCCGCTTCACGCGCCATATCAATGTCAAACCCAACCAGCTCATTTTTTTCGTTGCGAAAACCCATGGGCGGGAAGCTATCATCCAGCCCCATGACTACCGTCTTACTTTCACTGGAACCAGTTGTACCGGAAGCAGACTCACCACCACAGGCAGCAAGCGCCACCGCAGCCACAGAGCCCAATAAAAATTTACGCATGGCGTTTTGCATATAAAATTCCTGATTCAAGGGAAATAGATAATTGTGTCATACACTATACCGGAATTTTTTTACACTTTCACCTGCCAATACTGAAAGCTTCAATTGCAACCAGAATGCCAAGGGTAAAAACAGCAATATTGGCCATCAAACACATAATTAACTTATACAATGAGCAGATTATATCAACCACAAAACAATTTAATCATGCCGAATTATTTTCCGCTGGCGAATAGTATCCTGCGTGAAAACCAATATACACAGCATAGAATGCTTATATATTAATAACAGCATAATCTCAAAAACTAAATCCTTATGGATATTACTCTTCTCCACTATGACTACGGTTATCCGTACATTCTATCCATTCATATTAATTTAATTTTCCAGAATTAACTGATTATGTTTGTACTTGTTTTTTAATACGTCCAATATCCGTACTACGCTCCTGCTAATAGCCGCATTGCTCTCTTTTCCCGCCAAAATTTGTAGCAGACTGAGGATACAGGCCGTTAGCGCAAAGACTGAGTACAATTAATGACAACAGTAATGAAAAATCAATTTTCCAAGTAGTTTCACTACTTTAAAACTCAAATTAATTACTTCATTATTCATCATCCATTGAATATTCAGCTCAATCAATGCATCTCATAGTGAACTCAGACTACTGCTGAATGCACGGGGTAATGAGCCATGCGGAAAAATAGCTTACCATCCTCTTCGATACGCCGGATTGGCCACTGATACACTTCACTAAGCAAATCAGACTGCATCACATCATGCGGTGTGCCAGTAGCAACTATCTGCCCCTCATTCATCAATACAATAAAATCAGCATGATTGGCGGCCATAGTTAAATCATGCAACACCATAACGACCGAGAATTCAGCATGGTGCTCGCGCAAATAATGCATCAGGCGATGCTGATGGCGAATATCCAGATGATTGCAAGGTTCATCCAGCAATAACACCGGTGCATTCTGTAACAGGGCACGCACCACATTAGCACGCTGCTGCTCACCACCAGACAAACTGCCAATGCGTTGCTGTGCCAATGGGCGCAAATCAAAAACATCCAGCAGATACTGTAATTTTGTGGTCGGTGCCTGTGCTTTCTTAAACCAGCCACCATGCGGATAACAGCCAAGCTGCACATATTCAGTCACAGTAAGCGGTAAATTATATTGTCCGTGCTGCCCTACCCAAGCAATCTGCCCACGCTTTAAATTACTGCCAACAGATTCTCCGCGTAACTGTACACCAGTGCCATGCAAGCCCAGCAGCGCACGCAATAAAGTAGATTTACCCGCACCATTCGGCCCGATAATACTGGTATGCTGATTGGCCGGCAAATCAAGCTGTGGTACAGATAAAATACAGCGGCTACGTGCTTGCACCTGCATATTACGAACAGTAAACAAATTCTCCATACCCAGCTCCTAACGCCGCAATGGCTGCAAAAACAGCCACAGGAAAAACGGCCCGCCAAGTAAAGCAATCACGATACCTACCGGCAAATCTACCGGATAGCTCAACCAGCGTGCCACACTGTCTACCAGTAATAAAAATACCGCTCCCAGCCAAGCAGATAGCAATATAATCCGGCGTCGGCTGCCGCCCCAGCTACGGGCAATCACATTCGGCACCATCATGCCCAGAAAGCCAATAATACCCGCCAATGACACTGCCGCACCTGTTAATAGCGCTGCGCCGATAACCGTCCACATCCGCGTACTGCCTACCGCTACTCCCATACTGATGGCGGTTTCTTCACCCAGCATCAGAATATCCAGCCGCCGTCCAACCACCAACAGTAAACCCAGCCCCAGCAACATTACAGCCAATGCATACCAGGGCGAAGTAAAGCCAGACTCAGCCAGACTACCAGCCAGCCAGTTAGTTGCACTGCGCAAGACCATATCATCCGACATAAATAAAATCAGACTTACCAGCGCACCACAAAAGGCACTGATTACAAAACCCATCACCAGCAGCCCCAATGTACCACCACCGAGCAGACGATGTACCGTCAGAATCAGTAAACACACCAGCAGTGCACCGAAAAAAGCGGCTAAAGGTACAGTTACCATCCCCCAGCCAAAGGCCAGAACAGTAATCACCCCCAATGCTGCACCACCAGAAGTCCCAATCAGACTCGGGTCTGCCAGCGGATTATCAAACAGCGCCTGCAATGCCGCACCAGCAGCAGCCAGCGCAGCGCCAACAATAAGCGCCACCAATACCCGTGGCAGCCGGATACCAAGCGTTATTTCATCCAGCGACTGCGGCCACTGCCACCCGCCCATGCCCAGCCCCAGACAAAACCAGCTCAATAGCAGACTGAGTAACACAGCAGCGATAACCCAAACCAGTTTAGGCCAGAGCACCCCCTTTACCACAGTTGGTTCAGGTGTACTGGCCATAGGCTGCTCTTGCATCATAATTATTGCGCCAGTTTATAAAGTTTAGGAATAACCTGCGGCGTATTCAGGCCGTAACGAAACAGATCATTTGAAGGCATAAAATAGATTTTATTCTGTTTTGCTGCCGGTGAAGCAGCGATTTCCGGCCGCTTAGCTAAGCCTTGTATCCCACCAACCAACTTTTGATTACGTTCGGCAATCAGAATAATATCCGGTTTCACCGCCAGCCACGCCTCACGCGACATCGGCTTCATCCCTTCGATAGCAGCAGCTGCATTGATGCCACCAGCGCGCCTGATTAACTCATCTGCTGCGGTACCCCGGCCAGAAACAAAGCGGCCATCATAGCTAACCAGATAGCGCTTACCGGTGTTCGGCATCTGCTTAACCTGACTCAGCCAGCGATCCGCCAATGCATTGGCTTCACTGGTTTTTCCAATAAGCTGACCAATTTGCCGAATACCAGCCGCATAGCCATTAATATCATCTTTGGGCGCAACATTCACTGCCATAATGCCCACCCGATTCAGATTGGCATAAATACTGGTTGGCTGTGCCATCCACGACCCCAGAACAAGAGTAGGTTTTCTGGCTGCAATCGGTTCCACACTTAATCCATGAAACAAACCAATACTGGGTACATTCTTCAAGGCTGGATTGGTAGAAGCCATCTCGCGGCCTACCACTTCTTTGGCACCACCTAGTTCTACCACAACATCAGCCACATCTGGTGTCAACGTAACAATGCGGGCAGCAAATGCAAACGGAAAAGCAGCGCACATTGCCGCTGCTAACAGTAATTTCTTCATGATTTACCCTTTTGATTACTCGCAGTATAGCGGCAGGCATGTCTACTACAGCTTATGATTACTCTTCATAGCCACAGCAACGCATACCTGCTGTAGCCGTTTAGCCTGCTAACAAGCCATCCATAAGCTGATGCCATGATTGCATTTCATCATTGCCCTCTTCGCGGCGACCAAAAATCTGTACCACAGTCTGGCGATTTTTGTCGAAACCTTCAATACAGGTAACATAGCCTTCACTAATCGGGCGACGTACTACCCATGTTTCCACAATATCACTATCGCGCAGATGCAAATCAAAACCCTCTTCCGGCACTTTAGCATCCAGTACATTCAGATAACCATGTGAACGCACCACATTATGCACTTTACCAGTCTGAATCTGCACCAGTCCGCGGTTACCAACAAAAACCATAATTTCCAGCTTATTTGCCTGTACGTGCTCTAATACCTGTTCCCATACACTGCGATCCACCTGTTTGGTGCTGCCGGCAGGTGCATGACGGTAAGACTGCTGACGGTCAATCTTAAACGTTTCCAGCAAACCACCAAAATGATGCACGTCTTTCAGCTCATTCCAGCGTTCCTGAAAAGCCTGCTCACGCTCCGGTGACAATGGTTCCGGTACAGTAGTCTTAACCTCTGGCACTGGTAAAAATTCCGGCTTACCACTGGTTGCAAACTCATCAATCAGCGCCTGCCATGCCTCCAGTTTAGTATCATCACGCATGAACACCTTTTCAATATTCACGCCATACTCATCGTAAAACTGAATCGAGCGCATGGTTTTATCGCCCATTACCATCGTTATGGCCAGCGCATGATGCCAGTTATGCAGGAAAAAGCGTAAATCCAGCCCACCTACATTCAAAGCCAACCCAGTGCGCGCAGTCAGCGTAACATGCTCATAAACACCGATTTTCTCATGCACTGCTGCATCATTGCGTACCACGCTCAACACTTCACCCAGCGTTTCCAGCTTCAGCACCAGCTCGCGAATCTGGCTACCCAAATAAATCGAATCAGGGGCATCCGCCATTAATGCGCCTTCACTCACACCCAAATCAGCCGCAGCCTGACGCGGGAAATACATACGCCCTTCTACTGCGGCTTTCCTATCCAGATATTGTTGCCATAAACTCATATTTTGTTCCTTTACGAAGTTATTATTAGTAGCAGATTTAATTAAAACGTGTAGCGTAAGCCCACATTAAATGTCCGTCCCGGCGCTGAGTAGAAATCAGCATTATGTTTGGTTAATTTGGTGGCATTACCATCACTCTGGCCAGAAGTACCCGCCTGAGTATTCATATTCGGCATCATGTAAGCGATATCCGCCCAGTTCCAGTATTTTTGATTAAATACATTATTTACACCGGCACGGAAGCTCAAATGCTTAGTCGGTTTCCAGAAACCACCCAAATCAACTAAAGCATAGTTTCTTGATGGATTGTAATATCCCGTATTCTGTAAATCACTTTCATCTTTCTTGGCTACATAAGTAAAATCCAGATTCGCTCCCCAGACATCTTTATCATAGGCTAAGCCCAATTTCACCTTAACCGGCATAACAGAATTCAGTGGCTGGTCTACACCGTCTTGGCGAATTGAACCGCGCGAATAAGCAATCGAACCACTAGCTTTCCAGTCTGGGGCAAATTTCCAGCGAGCATAGGCTTCACCGCCATAGATATGTGCTTTACTGAAATTCTGAGCCTGCAATACCAGCGTCTGATAGCGGCTCCATACCGCCGGCAATGACACCTGATCAGCAATATTCACATAATCAATAAAATTCTTATAATGATTATCGAATCCGGCTATGCCATATTCAAATACACTATTCTGCCCGCGTATACCCAGCTCAAAATTATTGGCCGTTTCTGCCTTCAAATTTGGGTTGCCCCAAGAGCTGTAATTACCCGGATTCCAAGAAGAGGCCAATTGCTGTGAAGATGGCGCATTAAAGCCACGCGCATATTGGAAATAAGGTACCAGCAATGGATTTATCTGATAAGAAATACCTAAACGCGGCGTAATTGCACTTTGGTGCTTCTTACGCAAATCACTGATACTATTATCAGTTCCAGGAAAAAAACCACTATCATTAGGTTTCATACTATAGTAATGCGCAGACAAACCGGGGCTTACCACCAGATTACCCCACTGCAAATCACCATCAACATACATACTGGCACGAATAGTCTTATTATCCGCATTCGGTTTTGATTTGGCATAATATCCCTGCCAGTCACTACTTAACTCATGGCGCGCAAAACTTAAACCATAACGCCAGTCCTGATTCAAACCATTGCCATCAAAATGAGCACGCCAATCAGTGGTTAAACCCCATACTTTATCCTGATTGTTAAATTCAAAAGCACAGCGATTTTTTATACTTGGAATCATACTGCTACAACCACGGATATAATCGCGATGAGTCACCGAATCAGTTTTGGTTTGCTGCCAGTAAAGCTGGGTTTTACCCTCTTGAATTATCCCTTCATCACGATGAAAATCATGCCCCAGCGAAAACCGTGTCTTCTTATTATCATCTGTACCATGAATATCCGTATAAGAACGATTAACCTGTGACAGCGAATCAGTCCACTGATTACGGCTCAAATACTCAGCCGTAAAATTGATGGTATTTTTATCATTAATATCAAATTCATGCTTAGTCAGAAAATAGCGGCTGTTGTGGTCAGCAGGGTCTGCCTTAGTACGCAACGCCCCTTTGCCACCAACATCACCACGATTATCAGACTCATTACCCTTACGATAAGTCCCCAGCACCATACCGCGCCAGTAACCATTTTTCAAAGCCGCCGCACCAGTTACCGCTGTAGATTTATCCACACTATTGTATTGAGTATCAACATAGCCGCCCTGATTTTCTCCCTGCAAAATTTCATCCGCAGTCAGCGTGTGCATAGCCACCACGCCACCCAACCCAAAGCCACGAGCATTTTTACTGATATCCACACCACTGAGTGCAGAAACATCCATAAAATTACCACGACCAAAAATTGCATACTGTCCGGTATGCTTCATTTCATTCGCTTCCGGCAAATCAATACCATCAATGCTCATCGCCACACGATTACCACTCAGGCCACGGATATTCACACTGTCATTACCCTGCCGTGTTCCCTGTGTATCCAGTACTTCCACGCCCGGAATATCCTTTAATGCAGTTTTTAAATCTACCGCACCCTGTTTCTCAATAGCCTCTGCCTTGACTTTAGTATCCTTAAATACACTCGGCATAGAACGTTTTGCCTCAACACTAACAGTTGGCAAATGAGCCTCGCCTTCGGCATACCCCACTGCTGGAAAACCAATACAGGCTATAGCCAGCGCAATAATCTTGGGTGAGCGGCGCATATTGAGTTAACCCCTTTTGACGAAATTTAATATAAACATGGCCAATTGTAATCAATAATGATTCTCTTATACAAGTGTTAATGGGAATTATTATTATTAATGTTTAGTCATATTAACTAAACATTAACCAGCCACCACTTACATCTGCCTCATACAATCGCTACCAAATATAAATACATCGTAAATATAGATAAATGCAGCATTGCAGAAAGTCATTGCAAACAGATAGCATACTCATAACAGACAAAAGCCATCATCAATGCCGAAAATATTATCCATTAAAAATTAAATAAAAAATCAAATATTTAAAAGCAACAGACTGCTATTCATGCATAAAAATGTATGCCCTTTATATTTAGCTTATATTCTGAATTTACTCTTGCAGTAATCAATGCTTAAATGCTTATCCAATAATTACATAATCAGCAGAATAAATACTGCCCTTTAATATCCTATCCATGCACAAGTCAAGAGATTGTAGCTATTAACGAATAATGCCAATATACCAATACGATGGCAGATATAATAAAATAATCCCATATCCACCAGACAGCCCCAGATAATCATGCAACTTGACCGTGCTCTCCAGCATAAAATCCTTACCGAACTAACCGATTGTTTTCCCAACCCCTCATCACAGGATTTTTTTGATCAGCTTATAGCACAACATAGCCAAGACCATGTTTTGGGCAACCTCCTCTATCTGGACGGGCACGGATTAATCAAATTAAAAACAGATCAGGGACTCAATCATAAAGAAGTACTTTGGACTCTTACCGAACCCACAGTACAGGCTTTTGATTTTCTGGCAAATGATGGTGGCTTATCCGCCATCCTCAATAACGGAAGCGTAAAACCGGATAATCATGCCAGTACTGACTAAGCAAGTAAATTTAATCAAATATGAGAAACATAGCAGGTACAATTGAATTGTTTTTAGGCCGCAGAATGGTTAAAATAAATTTAATTTAGTAAATCATCGATTCTGAATTATTATTGGCTGGCTAATAATCCCGATTTCCACAGAAGTGCAGAGAAAAGTAATAGGGTGATTATCTTGAATAAAAACACCGCAGCTTATACATTCTCGCTTAAAGAGCGAATCTATCTTTTTTTTTCATCATTTTATTGCCACTTATCAGCATTCGCCTAAGCCTTCACTTTTACCCCTCGCCACAACAGCTTGAGAGCATCAATCAGGAAATCATTGAGCTTTCATTACAGCAGCAAGCGTTGCTACAGCTGCCAGAAACCCCTAATAATTACAGCCAGCGTTGTAAAATCACAGACAAGATTAAACAGCATAATTTCACTCTTACGTATGCCAAACCACTCGCCATGGGCGGCATACTTAGCGGCGGCGTGTGTATCTTTACCGGTGTGATTGCTTTATTCCTCATTCAACGCTTGGGCAGAAAAGCAGGTAAATCTGGAAAACAGTTGTGCACCAATTTTACCAGTGCCTCACACATTATGCGGGCTATTCTACTGATATTGCCCATCAGCCTTTTTCTGTCTTTTTCATCCAGTCTTTTTATACTCACCGATGGTTTAATACTGACTAAATTAGCCATTGGCCTGATTGCCGTGGCAGGATTATGTCTCTCCATTTGGGAAATTTATAACAAAAAGAATATTACCGCAGAAACCAGCGTAAACGGCGTACTTATCACATCAGAAACCAATCCCAAACTATACAAACTGATTGAGAAAATCGTTCAGAAGCTTGAATTAAACGTGATGCCAGACAATATAATATTTTGCATAGGACATGGCTTTAAAATAAGTAATCAAACAATTTATCTGTATCCGCGCCAAACCATATTGACTGGAAATACCTTATATCTCGATAGTACCTATATCAATTATTTAACCTTAGCCGAGTTAAGCAGCATAATAGCGCATGAATTGAGCCATATTGCCAGCAATGATCTGAGCCTGCCTAAAAACTTTTATCGTCAGATTGACAGATTAACCGAAACCATTACTTCTTTTTCCCGGTCTCGTTTATTCTATCCCGCATATCTGTTATCCAAACATTATTACTGCTCATTCAACCGAGCAATACGGCAATGGAATTGTTCCAGAGAATATAGAGCAGATTCAAATGCTTTAAAAATCATCCCCAAAGAGTACCTTGCCTTAGCGTTAAGTAAAATACATCTTCTGCAAGTGCCCATCAATCAGGCACTGGATAATTATTACCATAACGCACATACAACCCATCTGCCTTTAGATTATGTTACCCACTATGTAGCACAGTCAGAAATACCTTCGCTTAGCAAACTGCTAAAAAAACAACCTTCTGTTTACGACACCCACCCGACTTTAGCTCAACGGCTATCTGCCATTAAATATCGCGAATTAAATCGCCTGTGTGGTTTGCTTATCAGCATCAGCCCCACCTCACTGCTAACAGAGCTGTTCAGTCATGAAGTAAACGCCCTGCAAGCAAATTACCAAAAAAATATACAGAAAATAGCTGAAACCAATATCAACTATCTTAAAAAACACATCAATAATCATCAGCAAACCATTACCATAAAACAAGGCGGGATTATCAGATTATTGCTGCGATCCTTACTGGCAAGCCTGTTTATCTTAATAACATACGCCTTTTTAATAGCTGATGAAAAACACGATTCTGAATGGCTAATAACCGTCATTATCCTTTCAATAATCAGTATTTTCTGTTTACGCAGATGCTACAAAATGTATCAATGCATTGGCTCGACACTGCTTACCATCACACCACAAGGATTAGTCCTTCCCTGCTTCGATAAAGCCATCCCTTGGGAGCAGATAATCCATTATCAGATAAATGAAGTTATATACAAAAAACTAGATATTTATCTCAGTCCTGCATTTAACCCGGGCACATTTAAATCCGGCGGAGCAAAAATAAAATACAACAGACAAAATAATCATATCCAGATAACTGCCTATGAAATCAAAGGCAAAATAAATTTACCAGACTGCGCCCCTTTAATATCAGACTATATAATAACAGCTACAGCCAGAGTAGAACTGCAACTATTTACCCAGAACAAAGAATAATCAATACATCACAACAGTTAGCAGAAGGTTTTTACCGCGTATTGAAATAAATCATTCTTATGAATAAATTTTTAAAATCTGAGATTTACAACCTTAACCATGCAGTTAAATATTCAATTAGCCATGAGAAAACCGCATGCTACGCTGCTAACAGGTAGTTTACTCACTACAACTATATTTATTATGATTATTCTTATCCTGAAATAAGCCCCCACTGCTATCTGGTATAAATAGCTGGAAAGCTAAAATAGAATACTACCACCAATCTTACCACTTATAACAAAAGCATAGATATCCAGCAAATGAGCTTCCTTGAATCCACGGCCAAGATAGCTAGAATAATTTAAGGTAGCATTAGCTGTTAATTCCAACCGCCTATATACTTCAATAGCAGTTACTCACAGAATTCAACGCTACCTGATAGCCTATAAGCTACATTTCTAATCAAACCAAGACAGTATTAGATAATAAAACTTAAATTCAACTGGTATTAACATGATAATCTTACTATTATTACCATAAATTAATTTAGGCTAACAAACTGAATGCACTTGTAGAGAGATAATATGGATAGCAAGGAAAAGAAAGTAACTCCTGAAACCAGTGAATGCGAAGAAAAAAATTCCTTCGAATTTATTGCTTATTTATTAAATTATATAAAAGTGAGTCCTATAAAGAGCCTATCTGCTACAGTATTTGCTTCTGGAGCAATTTCATTATTATTATTTTTTTTAAAAATGGGCTACATGCCAGAAATTAATTTTGAATCAATAACAGCTATACTTTATGGGGTAGCAATATTAGGTTTGTTATTTACTCTATATTTACTGGTTTGCCTGATTCTCCCCGGATTATTCCTTTTTTATATAAAAAAAGAAATTATAGATGTTACAACAGGCCATTTAATTTGCATAACCATTGCAGCATCGATTTTAGCATTTATAGCAATTAGTTTTTTTTTGGGTATCCATGAAGTAATATTTTCTTTATATTTTTCTTATTTCATTGGGGGAATGGGAATAATTAATTTTATTTTATTAGGTATGTGGTACAGTTATGGTGACCTAATTTTAATAAATCGACATCAACTTATTATAAAAATAAAAAGTATTTATCTATCTCCAAAGAAGATTAAATCAAGAAAATCAAATAAACATTTATTTTTTAAAATATTTGGTTTTATTGCAATAATAATATTAATTTATCTTGCTCTATATATTCTCTCCATTCCAACCTTGCTGAGTCTCGCATGTGTAATAATTCCAATTTTACCTATCCTTTTTTTTAGGAATGATTTAAAACAGGTTGAAAACAAGCAAAATTCAGAAGCAAATACTTCTAAGCAAACTAAAATTATTAAGAATTGTAATAAAATTCCAGGCTCATTTAGAATTTTTATGTGGACAGCTGGTACTACTATTGTTTTTACCTTTCTTATTATACTTTCTGTTTTGCTTTTTTTTCATATATGGGCAAATGGAGACTCAAGTACTGAAACAAATAGCTCTTTTCTACTAAAGCTTGGGTTATTAATTGTTATACCAGCAATAGGTTCAGGTTTTATCGGAACTTTAAAAAATGTCAAACAGATTTTATATTCCTTAATTCCATATTTTTATTTATTAATCAGTATTTTTATACTAATAAACCGCCTACCTAGCATTGCATTTTTGGGCATTAAAGCTTTGCGTATAGGCGACATTAATTCTGCACGCATAACAGTTTCAAAAGAAACCTGTCAGGAAATTAATCATACATTAGGACAAAAGGTATGTGATAGCCAATCCCATGAAGCTTCTTCAGCTATTTGTCCTGTTATGATTACATCTCGTATCGGTAATCAGATGGTTTTGGAATTTTCACCTTTAGAGGAAATTAAGTCAAAAAAAAATAACGAATCTGAAAAAAATAAAAACTATTCATGGATAACCACTAAAGGTGTTGATAAGAGCGGCATAAGTATAAGAATAACCCGAATGGTAATCCTAGATAAAAGCAAAATTTTAGGCTGGCAACCTCTTGCCAGAATCAAGGAAAAAGATTTTAATGATATTAAAAAAACGTCTTCAGAACAAAATACAGCATCAGCTTCTTCCGCATCCGCACCAGCCGCTTCAGAACCTGCTGCCAATAGTGTGGATAATGATACTTTAAAACTGGTGACATTATATGATGCCAAACAGAAAATATCTGCGGGTACAGCTTCGGATGTAGATGAGTTCCTGCTTAGACATTGTAGAGAAGATACAGATGAATTCAATAATAAAAATCCTGCTCCAAACAAATAACTCTATTCATATAAATTTATTGAAAACAAATGTATACTGTATTCATTGGTGAGGCTGTTAGCTGAGTATCATATTCTTCTCTTATTTGTCTCATCTATTTTTAACCTTTACTGGTTAATTTATCCGGGGTGCCACTGGCTGAGATTACACCCGTTGAACCTGATGCGGTTAATACCGACGAAGGGAGTATAAAACAAGCTTTTGTGCTGATAAGTCTGTTTTGTTACTCCTTTTAATATATTGTTTATTAAAGGAGCGTTTATTTATGCCATCATTCCAATCCCTTATTGAATTTTGTCAGGATGACTGGAATCGCTATATCCAGCATGATTTTGTGCAGCAATTGGGCAAGGGAACGTTAGATAAATCCTGCTTTCAGCATTATTTAAAACAGGATTATCTTTTTTTGATTCAGTTTTCCCGCGCATGGGGGCTTGCGGTTTATAAAAGCCACGATATTTTTGAGATACGGCAGGCTTTAGCTGGTCTTAAAGCTATTGTTGAGATTGAACTGGATTTGCATATTCAGTACTGCAAGCAATGGGGCATAAGCAAACAGGAGCTTGATAATTTGCCGGAAGCTAAGGCCAATATTGCTTATACGCGTTATATGCTTGATGCAGGACAGCAGGGTGATCTGCTGGATTTGCATATTGCACTGGCGCCCTGCCTGATTGGCTATGGCATGCTTGCACGTTGGATTCAGGAACAATCATGGTATCTGGCACATAATAATCCTTATCTGAGCTGGATAGAGATGTATACAGGTGATGAATTTCATGCAGCCATGCAAACAGAGATTAACTGGATTAATCAGCGTTTGGCCAAGATTGATTTGCAGCGTTTTGAGCAGCTGGCGAAAATTTTTACCAAAGCAACACGATTAGAGGCTGATTTCTGGCAAATGGGTCTGGATAAAAGCTATTAGCAGTATCGATTTTTCTGTCAGCATGAATGCTGGAAAAGTTAATCATTAGATGATACTAACTAGGAATAATTCTGTGTGATTGAATTATCCTTTGTATTTTCCTGAATTGATTCCCGATATTCTACTTATAAAAGTATATTACCGATAATTCAATGTGAGTTATGAGTATTGGTTCTTGCTGATATTTCCAGATTGGCATGTTGCGCCATTGGCAGACTTTTAATTATCCGTTTTAAGCCTGAATTTTAAATCCGTATTGCGATTTAAACGTTTATCAGGCAGGGTAATCGATACTTGCACCTGCTATTATTTGTCTGTTTCAATAGTTTAATAGTGTGGCGGGATTTCATTCGCCGGATTAAATGGTTCGTTACTGCTATCTGCTTTATCCGGCAGGCGCTGGTAAAGCAGGCGCAGTTGTGCCTGTTGTAAATCTAAGGTTTGTTGCAGCCGGGCTATGGTATCGCTCAGACTCTGGATGGTTTCTTCCTGCAATGCGCTTTGTATTTCCAGCTCTTCGATGCGGTGCTGTAATTCCATATGTGCTTCATGCATGTTGTTTTCCATAGTGCGGCTATTTAGTCGGTAAATCTGATTTGCGTTTTATTATCTATAATGAAAAAAACCTGAGCAATAAACTGCTCAGGTTTTTCAAACCAGTATGAAACAATTATTTCAGTTTGGTTTCTTTGTACAATACATGTTTACGCACTACTGGATCGAATTTTTTGATTTCGAATTTGCCAGACATGGTGCGTTTGTTTTTGGTAGTGGTGTAGAAATGGCCAGTACCAGCAGATGATTCCAGTTTGATTTTGTCGCGCATTGCTCTATCCTTAAATCACTATATGATTAAGCTTCACCGCGAGCGCGCAGGTCGGCCAATACTACTTCAATACCTAATTTGTCGATGGTGCGCAGAGCGGCGTTAGAAACGCGCAGACGAACCCAACGGTTTTCACTTTCAACCCAGAAACGACGTGATTGCAGGTTAGGCAAGAAACGGCGTTTGGTTTTGTTGTTGGCGTGTGACACGTTGTTGCCACTCATCGGGCGCTTACCGGTCACTTTACATACACGTGCCATGGTTAACTCCAAACTTCTAATAATTTTGTAAAACGCGATTTATACCATGAAAAGCGGAATCTATTCAAGGGTTAAATCATTTTGTATAGCACGAGCAGGTAAAAATGTTGCTGTTAAATCAGGCATTGGCTGCTATAGCCTTGTCCGTATACTGGCTGGCTAACATGTTCAGATGCTAACCAGCACTATATTTTCAGCATGCTGCCCGCGCTGCTAAAAGGATAGCAGGAGTAATGCTGCCATCCTGATTGAGGTCACAATTACTGCACCGTTGTCGTAGTGGTGGTCGTTGTTGTGGTTACGGTAGTGTTTGCAGCAGGTGCTACTGTTTGCTGTTTCAGGCCACCACCCAGTGCTTTATAGATGTCAGCACGGTTTTCCAGCAGGGTTTGCTGGGTACGGAGCAATGCCTGCTGAGCAGCGTAGCTGTCGCGCTCGGCGTCTAGCTGTTCCAGTGAGCTGGCGATGCCGTGTTTGTAACGCAGCTGGGTAAGTTTGTAACGGTTGGTTTGTGCCTGTTCGCCATGCAGTTTCGCTTCATACTGCTTTTTAAGCGAATCACGTGCTACCAGTGCATCAGCCACATCACGGAAAGCAGCCTGTACTGTTTGCTCATACTGTGCCACGGCGATGTTTTTACGTGCAGTGGCTAAATCCAGATTACCTTTGTTTTGCCCCCAGGTGAAAATCGGCAGGGTAATCTGCGGTGTAAAGCTCCATGTGCGGTTTGGACCATTGAATAGATGGCCAATATCGTTGCTGCCAGAGCCAATGCCGCCAATCAGGCTGATACGCGGGAAAAATGCTGCCCGGGCAGCACCAATATTGGCATTGGCAGATTTAAGCGCAAATTCGGCTGCACGCACATCCGGCCGCTGATACAGAATGGTAGACGGCAAGCCTACTGGCAATTCTGCATTAACAAACTGCCGGCTTAGTGGCGCTGCTGCGGGCAGGTCATCTGGCAGTGGTTTGCCTACCAGCAAGGTTAAGGCATTATGCGCCTGATCACGCGCCTGTTTAGCTGCTGCATAATCTGCACGGGCAGTTTCGATTTGCGCTTCGGCTACATCTACTTCTACCTGTGAAATCACACCCGCTTTGAATTGCAGGTCAGTGAGGCGTTTGCTTTCTTCACGTGACATGAGTACGCGGCTGGATAAATCCATTTGTGCCTGTGCAATGCGCTCATTAAAGTAGGCTTTGGCCACGCTGGCTATCAGGCTAATCTGGGTGGAATCGCGCACCTGTTTCTGCTGGAAATACTGATTCAGGGCTGCATCAGACAGGCTTTTTACCCGTCCGAACAAGTCCAGCTCGAATGCGGTAACGCCCAAGCCAACATTATATGATTCAGCAATATAGCTGGTTTGCTGGCCAGTAGCATCACGCACGGCACTTAAATCCCGTGCG
Organism: Snodgrassella sp. ESL0253; assembly: GCF_013344965.1. NCBI lineage: Bacteria > Pseudomonadati > Pseudomonadota > Betaproteobacteria > Neisseriales > Neisseriaceae > Snodgrassella > Snodgrassella sp. ESL0253. The sequence continues at coordinate 246,908 of NZ_JAAEDQ010000003.1, forward strand.
ACACGGGAACGGCCGCCATTGCCAGTAGCCGCCAGCGCCGGCAGACGGTCGGCACGCTGGATAACATATTGTGCACGTACCGCTTCTACGTTTAAGGCGGCCACACGTAAATCACGGTTATTGGTCAAGGCCAGACTGATAATCTGTTTCAAACGTTCATCAGCAAAGTAATCCTGCCAGCCCAGATTGGCCGCAGCCACGGCACCAGCCTGCTGGTCGCTGACGGCGGCACGGGGAAAGGTTTCTGCCATTTCTACTTGCGGCTGGTGGTAGCGCGGTGCCATTGAGCAGGCAGACATTACCCCGGCAATTAATGCAGCCAGCAGGGTAGGTTTTACTATGTGTTTCATACTTTATCCTCTTTGTCTGTCTGGTCGGCTGGCTGTACGGTGGCACTGCCATCACTATTTACAGTAATCGGCAGGTTTTTGCCATTGTCAGGCACATTATCATCTTTGTCGTTCTTTTTTCTGCTGAACAGGCTACGTACAGTTGAATAGAACACGGGCACAAAGAATAAGGCCAGACAGGTGCCTACTAACATCCCCCACAATACGCTGGTACCAATTGCGCGCTGACTGGCAGAAGAGGCGCCACTGGCGAAATACAACGGTACTACGCCCATGATGAAGGCGATAGAGGTCATCAGAATCGGGCGGAAACGCAGGTGAGCAGCAGCCAGTGCGGCTTCCAGCGGGGATTTACCCTGCTCTTGCAGCTCTTTGGCAAATTCCACAATCAGAATGGCGTTTTTGGCACTCAAACCAATTACGGTAATCAGCCCCACCTGAAAATAGACGTCGTTTTCCATGCCACGCAGCCATGTACCCAATACCACGCCAAGCAAACCCAGCGGTACGACCAGCATGACAGACAATGGGATTGTCCAGCTTTCGTACAGTGCGGCCAGACAGAGGAATACTGCCAGCAGGGAGAACATATAGAGGACGGTAGACTGGTTACCGGCGTCTTTTTCCTCTTTGGACAGGCCTGTCCATTCATAACCAAAGCCATCCGGCAGTTTGCTGGCCATTTTTTCCATTTCGGCCATGGCATCACCAGTACTGTAACCCGGAGCTGCATTACCGGTAATAGACATGGCGGTATAACCGTTATAGCGAACAGTTTGCGCCGGACCGGTGATCCAGTGGGTTTTCATAATGCCGGACAGCGGTACGGATTGTCCCTGTGCATTGTTAACTGTGAGTTTGCTCAGGTCTTCTGTTGTCATGCGAGAGGCCACATCAGCCTGCACAATCACACGCTGCATACGCCCTTTGTTCGGGAAGTCGTTTACGTAGTTGGAACCCAGCGCCGTACTCAATACGGTGGTGATATCACTAAATGAGACACCTTGTGCATTGGCGGCATCACGGTCAATATCAATCTGCAATTGTGGTTCGTCTTCCATGCCATCGGGGCGTACCTGTGTCAGCACTTTGCTTTCACGCGCCATACCCAGTAGCTGGTTACGTGCTGCCAGTAATGCTTCATGGCCTTTACCACCACGATCCTGCAGACGGAAGCTGAAGCCGGTACTGGTACCCAGTTCAGGAATGGATGGTGGTACCAGTGCAAAGATATAACCATCACGAACCGAACCCATCATGGCGCCGGTAATGCGTTTGGCCAGTGAGTTGGCACTGTGTTCTGCGCCGTCACGTTCAGACCAGTCTTTCAGTACCAGAAAGCTCAAACCTACGTTTTGTCCCTGACCGGTCATACTGAAGCCCAATATTGATACCATGTTTTTCACTTCAGGCTGATGGAGGGTGAAATCTTCCATCTTCTTGAATGTCTCCAGTGTACGATGCTGAGTAGCGCCCGGTGGTAACTGAACCAAACCGATAGAATAACCCTGATCTTCTTCCGGCAGGAATGAAGTCGGCAGACGTCCCATTACAAACAGTGCACAGCCGGTAATAATGACGTAGATGATAAACATGCGCACACTGCGATGCAGTACATAGGCAACTTTGGATTCGTATTTTTTGGTACCACTGTTAAATTTGCGGTTAAACCAGCCATAGAAGCCTTTTTTCTCGGCCTCGTGTTCGGCAATCGGCTTGAGCAAAGTGGCGCACAGAGCCGGTGTCAAAGACAGTGCCAGAAAAGCAGAGAAGAAGATGGCCACTGACATAACGATGGAGAACTGGCGGTAAATATTACCGGTAGAACCAGAGAAAAACGCCATCGGGATAAATACGGTAATCAGTACTACGGTAATACCTACCACGGCGCCGGAAATCTGTCCCATGGCTTTTTCAGTAGCCGGTTTGGGCAGCAAATGCTCTTCCGCCATAATACGCTCAACGTTTTCCACCACCACAATGGCATCATCGACCACAATACCAATTACCAGCACCATGGCAAACATGGTCAGTACGTTAATCGACAGGCCGGCAAAATACATGATGGAAAAGGCACCCAGCAAGGCAATCGGCACCACAATGGTCGGAATCAGGGTGTAGCGGATGTTTTGCAGGAACAGCAGCATTACCAGGAATACCAGCACAATGGCCTCTACCAGTGTATGTACCACTTTTTCAATGGAAATACTCACGAAAGTAGAGCTGTCGTATGGTGCAGACCAGCTCATGCCAGCCGGGAAATACTTCTGCAAATCAGCCAGTTTGGCCTTAACTGCATTGGCTGTTGCCAGTGCATTACCTTTGGAGGTTAGCTGAATACCGGCACCTACCACGTCTTTACCATTCAGACGCGCACCAGTAGAGTAATCCTGTTTACCCAGCTCTACCCGGGCAACGTCTTTCAGGCGTACCAGTGAACCATCGGTATTGGCTTTGACAATAATATTTTCAAACTGTTCAACTGTTTTTAGCTGGCCGGGAACGACAATGGTCGCTGTAGTCTGAATATTGTCAGGAGAAGGCAAGGCACCCAAGCTACCGGCAGAAATCTGCTGGTTTTGTGCAGCTACCGCAGCATTAACCGCTGCCGGTGTCAGATTCACACTGCGTAATTTGTCTGAATCCAGCCAGATACGTATGGCACGTTCGGAACCGAACACCATTACGTTACCCACACCATCAATACGCTGCAATTCCGGCTGAATGTTACGTGCCACGTAATCTGCCATGTCTGCCGGTGTCAGATTGGGATTATCACTGGTATACATGGTTACCATCAGGAAGTTACTGCGTGATTTGGCAATCTGTACACCAGTCTGTTTCACCATGGCTGGCAAACGCGGTTCTGCCCGTGACAGGGCATTCTGCACATTCATCTGGGCGATATCGTCATCGGTACCCGGATAGAAAGTTAAGGTTAATGTACCTGTACCATTGGACAGCGATTTGGCCTCCATATAGTCCAGATTTTCCAGACCATTCATCTCGCGTTCAATACGCGATAATACGGTATCTTCAATAGTCTGGGCATCGGCACCCGGATAGGCAATGGTCAGGGTAATAGAGGGAGGTGCTACGGTTGGATACTGGGCAACAGGTAGCTTGGTAATACACACTATACCGGCAATGATGATGAACAGCGCCACCACCCATGCAAAAATCGGTCGGTTAATAAAAAATCGTGACATATTACATATTCCTTACTTGGCCTGAGAGGCAGATGCCGCAGAGGCCTTGGGTGCAGAAGCTGCCTGAGCAGGAGCGCCTGCCGGTGCACTGGCTGATGCCGGTTTCCACGGCTGAGTCTGAACTTTCTTCGCACCGGTTAACTGTACCAGTGCCAGACCATCCATCGCCACTTTGTCACCAGCACGCAAGCCACCGCTGATTACCCAGTCTGTGCCCTTTTGCTGTACAACAGTTACCGGACGAACAGCCAGACTGCCATCAGCATTAACCACAGTAACCGTATCACCACTGGCACCACGGGTTACTGCCTGCTGCGGCAATACGATGGCATTCTGAATTTCAGCTTGCGGAATTTCTACCCGTACAAACTGGCCGGGCAATAGCATATCATTATCATTTGGAATTTCGGCACGTACTTTAACTTCACCAGTGCCCTCATCCACTGTCATGTCGGTAAACAGCAGACGGCCTTTTTGTGGGTATTCGCTGCCATCATCCAGCTTGATGGCCACTTCGACGGCGCCATTGATGGTTTTCATTCTGCCCGCAGCAATATCCTGACGGATTTTCATTGCCTGTGCGGCAGTCTGGTTCAGGTCAACATATAAGGTATGGGTTTGCTGAATCAAAGCCAGCTTGGTAACATCATTCTGGCCAACCAGTGCACCTTCGGTAACCAATGCCTTACCAATACGTCCTGAAATCGGGGCACGTACATAGGCATAGCCTACATTAATCTGTGCCGATTTAATCGCGGCCTGTGCACTGTCAATTTGTGCATGTGCCAGACGCTGTTGTGCAATCGCCTGATCAAATTCCTGTTTACTGATGGCATTGGCGGCTACCAGTGGACGATAGCGGACAACGTCGGCATCAGCTTTGGCTGCATTGGCCTGTGCGGTTGCTAAACTGGCACGGGCAGATTGCAGGGAGGCCAGATAAGGCGCATTGTCAATCTGGAACAGTGGCTGCCCTTCTTTAACATAGGTGCCCTCTGTAAATAAGCGTTTCAACAAGATACCAGCAACACGGGCACGTACTTCTGACTCGCGAATCGGTTTTAAACGGCCGGTCAGCTCGGTATCTACAGTTACTGTTTCCGGATGTACAGTCAGCACGCTGACCATTGGCGCTTGTGGCGCTGGTGCATTGTCTTTTTTGCCACAGGCAGCTAATGCCAGCGCACTAGCAAGTACTATCGCACTGATGCGCCATTTATCTGCTCTTCGACTCGTTCCCATACTCACCTCAATATGTGCATATATAATTAAAAATTAAATGAATTTGTACTCTGTTGCGCTAAAAAATATGACACAAATAGCGCCGATGTCGACACCTCGAACGGCCGGAACAGAAACATCAGGCGGTCTGCAATGCGACAACAGACGATTAAATAAAAATAGCTTTACGCTGCGCATTATACATGCAACAATGTATGTATACCAGATGTAATAAATTTAATACTTTAGTTATTTTAATCAAAATAATCTGTGCCAATCTGGATTAAGCACAGATTTGCCTAAATTTAATTTACAGATTAACGGAAATTTATTATGCGCAAGACCAAAGAGGAATCCCTGCAAACTAAAGAGGCTCTCATGGCTGCGGCACTGGACATATTTTATCGGCGCGGTGTAAGCCGTGCTTCACTGCAAGAGATTGCCAGCGCAGCCGGTGTAACCCGTGGTGCTTTATACTGGCATTTTAAAAATAAAGAAGACCTGTTTGACGCTTTATTCCAACAGGTTTTCAGCAAATTGAGCGAGCAGCTGCAACATGATATCGACACCAGCTCTCCAAATGCATTAAACAATCTGATGGAGGCGTTAAAACAGATGTTTCAGCGCATGGCTACTAACGATAATTACCGTAAATTCTGCTACATATTACATCGGAATTGTGAACACACTACAGACAACAGTGCCATAGTTGCGCTGTTGCAAAAATACCAAAATTTATGGTGGCAGAACTTGTGTGCTGTGTTTCAGGTGTGCTGCCAGCAACATATTCTGCCAGCAAATATCAATATTCAGCAGGCTGCCCTGTACTTTCAGGCACTGTTCATGGGGCTGACCAACTTATGGCTAACTGATCCGCATAATATAGATATTACAAGCATTGCACCCAATTTTATTAATATTGCGCTTGAGTCACTGCAACATAACCCGAATCTGCGCCAATAACTTGCTGGCAAACATGTCAATTTAAAGCACAAATGCCACACTGCCAGACAGGATATAATTATGGCGACTGCCTGCACTGTCTGGCCTGACTGATAACTGCTGGCAATTAATTAATCATCATCACGTACTCGTAATAACATTACCGGAATATCAGACTGGCGCAAAACACCCTCCGCTACCGAACCCATTAAAATATGCATAAAGCCACTAAAGCCATGGGTGCCCATCACCAGTAAATCTACATTATGTTCGGTAGCTTCCTGAATCAGCATATCGGCCACCTTATCACCGGCGCTTTCCACCACCTCAATCTCATACTGCAAGCCTGATTCTGTAAGCAGCTTTTCTGCCTGCTCCAAACCTTTCTTGCCAGCAGCATTCACGGCCTTGCGTACTTCTTCAGAAGGCAGTGCTCCTACCCCACCCCAGCTAAATTGCGCCAGATCCACAACATTAACCACACGCAAGACAGCATTACACAATCTGGCCAGCATGATTGCTTCCTGCAACGCACGTATAGCGGCTGCGCTTTCATCTACTGGTACCATAATTTTGTGATACATCGTTATACTCCTTGCTCAATAAACCATGACCTTGTTTGTAATAAACTGAAAAACAACAATATAACCAGAAAAATACCGGCAAAGCTTAGCACAAATGTGTCTGGTACAAATACCAGCCAACCACAGACTGTTGCAAAAAATGCTACCATCCGGCCTGAATCTAGGAAGGATAATCCATGAGCCGTATACATATCGAACCACCTGAACACTGGCTGTTTCATACCCGCATCAGTGTACATATTGGCGACATTAATTACGGTAACCATCTGGCCAATGATGCCGTACTGCGCCTGTGCCATGAAGCACGCCTGCGTTTGCTGGCTTCTTTAGGCTTTAGTGAAATGGATGTGGGTGGCACCGGCCTGATTATGCTGGATGCAGCTCTGCAATTTCAGGGACAGAGCTTTTATGGCGACGAGCTAGACTTTGATTTAGGTATAATCGGCCTGAGTAATACTGGTTTCAGCCTGATTTACCGCATTCGCCGAGCCAATGATGGCGCAGCCATTGCCATGGTAAAGACTGGTATGGCCTTTTTTAATTATCAGCGTCAGCGTATCAGCCGCACGCCGGAAATTTTTCGCAACACCCTTGCACAGAGTTATTAAATGCAGCCAGTACCACCCCCTAATTGGATACTATGGAATGAATTTTTCCAGCACCTACAGCAGCGCGGCTTATCACCTTTAACCAGCACTGCCTATAGCCGTGATCTGATTCAGCTAAGTCAGATTTTGCCCGCTGACCTTACCTCCGCCTGCGTTACCCGTCTGCATCTGGTTGGCGCACTGAAAAAGCTCAGCGGCATGGGTGATAAGCCTGCTTCACTGGCGCGCAAACTCAGCACATGGCGTACTTACTTTAATTTTCTGCAACGACAGGGACAAATTACTGCCAATCCTACCAGCAACATTAAAGCACCCAAAGCCGGCGCCCGCTTACCCAAAGCGGTACCAGCAGAAAAACTCAATCACTCTTTTGACCAGCCTACCGCTAATGACCCCTTATCACTGCGCGATCAGGCTATTTTCGAGCTGCTATATGGCAGTGGTTTACGCTTGGGCGAACTGGTACAACTGGATTTACACCACCTGATACTGGATGAACGCTGGGTACAAGTGCAAGGTAAAGGCAACAAACAGCGTCAGGTTCCCTTAGGGCAAAAAAGTATCGTGGCCTTACAGCGCTATCTGCCCCATCGCTACGCAGTTGCCGGCGAAAATGCGGTCTTTACCAGCCAGCGTGGCACACGCCTGAGTGCGCGCCAAATTCAGAATCGCCTGAATGTCTGGTCGATTACCCACGACAGTGACCGCCACCTATCTCCGCATATGCTGCGGCACAGTTTTGCCAGCCATGTGTTACAAAGTGCTCACGATATCCGTGCTGTACAGGAGCTGCTCGGCCATAAATCCATCAGCACCACCCAGCAATACACCAAACTGGACTTCAACCATCTGGCACAGATTTATGACAGTACCCATCCACGCGCCAAACGCCGTAACAAATAGCCGTTTGATATCTGAACCTGTTTATACTTAGTCAAACTCAATCCATAATTGTCATTATCGTTTTGCTGAACATTCTGGGACAGTTATTCCCAGTGCACGAGATACTGCTTATCAGCAAAACTGCCCAAAATCATTCTTTATCTGGGCAACGTTATGTCAATGACTATGGTAGATGCACACAAGCCCACATCAAATATGCCATTATAATTATTTTACAGCATCAGATACTACTTACTCTGTGCTCACTGATCTGGCAGTTTTCATGACCACAAAGAGTATGGCAAATTGGGGCTTAAATATAATAGGCTAGGTATTATTCGATGTAATAAAAAGAAAAATATACTCTTCAACTCGAATTGTTTCAGCTATTTGCTATTATTTATTAACCAGTCAGACCTAATTAAATTTCACTTAAAAAAACTGAACAACTCAACTACCAAGCTTTTTAAGTAATGCCGCCAATCGACCGGACGCATTTTTATACGGAGAAGATGTATTCAGTTGAATCATTCGTCCTCGCGTGTATTTACCACACCAAGTAACCCCATATAAAGCTTCATTACTAAGGCCTTCAATGAGCTTGATTATGTCATTTTTATTTTTGTCCAAAAGACGAAGTAACGCATTATAATCATCTATATTTTTGTAGTCACAATAAAACTTCTGCGCTAATTGTCCTAATTCATTCCATTTAAAACCAACTTCAGGAAAAATGATTTCCTGCCCTTTCTCTTCCTGAGCATGCCAAGACAATACCAATTCTCCCCAGCCAATTAAATAAGAAACCAATTGTGCCACACTCATCATACTGCCTTTAACATGTCCCTGCATAAGAGGTTCAAATGCCTTTTGCGCAGGAACAGACATCAATTTTTTGATTAACAATGCATAATTCTTATTAATCGCTTCTATTAATTCATTTTTGGATTCAGGTATTGCCATAATCTCCTCCCAATGGTCTATTCTGCATATTTCTCACTATTCTGTTCTATACCGCGCACAATAATTCTACTGCCTGTTGCAGTGTTTCCTGTCGCTTGGCAAAACATACCCGCACACACTGCTGACTAAAACCATCATGATAAAATGCTGCCAAAGGTATTGTGGCCAGCCGGTGCTTAATCACTAGCTCACGCACAAACTCATTTTCTGGCGCAGAACTGATGGCACTGTAATCCAGCACAATAAAATACGTTCCCTGAGGCACATACACCCTAAAGCGCGAATCATGCAAACCGGCCAGCAGAAAATCACGTTTCTGCTGGAAAAACCGGCCTAAATTTTCATAGTGTGACGCATCGGCCAGATAATCGGCAATAGCATATTGCGTGGGTGTATGCACACTAAACACATTAAACTGGTGCACCTTGCGAAATTCAGCCATGAGTGCCGGTGCAGCCACACAATAACCTACCTTCCAACCAGTTGCATGTAACAGCTTACCAAACGAACCAACAACAAAAGTCCGCTCGCGCAACAACGGATGTTTTAACAGAGTTTGTGGCTGAATATCGTCAAAAACCAGATGCTCATACACCTCATCACTTAACACAAAAACATTATTGTCCTGCACTACCTCTGCCAAAGCAGCAATGTCAGCCATACTGAATACCCGACAAGCCGGATTATTCGGATTATTCACAATAATCAGTCGCGTACGCGGCGTTATTAATGATTTAACATAATCCCAGTCTATAGCGAATTCCGGCGCAGTCAGCCGTACTGGTATCATTTTTCCACCAAACAAGGTTACTGCTGGTGCATAGCAATCATAAGCAGGTTCAAAACTGATTACCTCATCACCCGGGCGAATCAGCGCAGCAATGGTTGTAAAAATCGCCTGAGTTCCCCCCGCAGTAACCGTAATTTCCTGCTCAGCATCGACAGTCAGCCCATGCACCCGCTGAAACTTCGCCTGAATACGCTCACGTAACACAGCCACACCAGTCATCGGCGCATATTGATTATTACCAGCACCTAAATAATGCTCAGCCAGCCCGATTAACTTCGGATCAACCGCATAATCAGGAAATCCCTGTGACAAATTCAGCGCCCCATGTTCTGCCGCCAGTGCCGACATCACACTAAAAATCGTTGTCCCTACAGCTGGTAATTTAGAGTCCAGAGTCAACATCATTTACACCAGAAAAAAAGAAACATCATATAGACACATACTTAACTTAACAATAAATTTATATTTCAAAACAAAAATAGTACAATTAGTTACCAAGTAGGAATAAACCCAATAACCTCATAAACCAACAGTACTCACATTATGAAAAAAATTATTTTAGTATTATGTCTTAATCTTGGTCTGACTACCCCGGCCATGGCCGAACATGCCCACTGGGGTTATCAAGGCGATAATGCCCCGGAAAACTGGGGTAAAATGGCTGATGCGCAAACTTGCGCCACTGGCAAAACCCAATCCCCGATTGATATATTGGCCAGCAAAACCAACCGGAAATTACCCAAACTGAAATTTAACTATCGTCATGCCAACATTAACAAAATAGCCAACAGCGGCCATTCAGTTCATTTTTACTTCGCCCCAAACAGCACCCTTACCTACAACAGCAAAACCTACACACTGGTTCAGTTTCACGCCCATGAACCAGCCGAGCACACCATCAATGGTGTACGCTATCCACTGGAATTACACTTTGTCCATCAGGCAGCCGATCACAGTAATCTTGTAGTTACCGTATTTGTGCAGGAAGGCCAAGAAAACTCCTATTTTGAAAAGCTGTCTGTATTCAAACAACTGGCTCAAAATGGCAATGAAAACACCGACATTTTATTTAATCCTGAACAACTTTACCCGCACAACCGTAGTTACTACCGCTATACCGGCTCACTGACCACCCCGCCATGCAGCGAACCAGTAACATGGATATTATTCCGGCAGCCCATTACCTTGTCGAAAGCAGAAATCGAAGACATCTCCCATTATCTGGCCAAAAATAATAATCGGCCTATCCAGCCACTCAACAACCGCATCATCGAAAACAACTAAATCCATACAACTAACTAACAGTCAGGCCTGGCCACATAACGCCTGACTGTTTTATATATCTGACACTAGCTATTTCCTGTATCTCAACGAAAATATTAGTTTACTAATTAAATATTTCCATACTAGTAACAAGATTCAGAACAACTGCCTCAATGAATCGTTCGTCCAAAATAATAACTGGCTGTTCGATATATTAGCCTATTACATCAACCGTGAAGCCACAACAGCAAATGCCCTCACAGCAACTGTGGCAACAACAAGGCACCACACTCAACCTCACCATCAACAACCAATAAATAATATTACCCCTATTTAGGTAAAACCGTATCCGAATCCGGCCGCGCTATACATTTCGGCCTCAATTTATCATTCTGATTGCAACATATTCTCTATCTACCAACTCAGATAAAAAACACTCAGACAGGCCTAATTACAACAATCCCCATAATCACCTTACAAATTAGCCAGCCCTCAACCAGAGAAAATGTTATTCTATTTACCAATCAACCTACTTAACTCGACCTACGGGCTTTCTGTATCCCTATAGCCTGCTACAAAGGAAAAACACATGCAAATTACCACTCTACTCTATCCAAATTTTGAAACACTGGATGTATTCGGTCCTGTAGAAATATTTGGTAAAGTACCAGATTGGAATATACAGTTTTACTCCCAAACCGGTGGCTCAATCAGCAATCAGGATGGCGTGTGCATTGCTACCGAAAGCTTTACTGCCATCCCAGCAAATATTGACACACTTTTTATCCCCGGCGGACAGGGCGCCCGCATCCTGATTCAGCACACCGATTTTATTAACCAGCTAAAGTTATTGGCACAAAAAAGCCAGTATGTACTAACCGTATGCACCGGCAGTGCCCTGCTGGCCAAAACAGGATTACTCAATGGACGACAGGCAACTTCCAACAAACGTGCCTTCGATTGGGTAAAAACCTCATCATCACAAACACATTGGGTAGAAAAAGCCAGATGGATAACAGACGGTAAATACTATACCTCTTCCGGTATCAGTGCCGGCATGGACATGGCCTTAGCATTCGTACAAGACAGAGTCGACAAAAATACCGCCCAACAAATTGCAACCAGAATCGAATATCACTGGCAGCAGGACAGCCAGCAGGATGAATTTTGTTCGAAATAAAGCACACCCGCCCTACCAGCAATAGTTAAATAACACATAAAGCATTATCATATTGGAGCAGAAAAATCGCCAACCTGATTTATCCGCAATCCAATCCTTTTTTATTTACACAGAATAATACCAGCCCGCAGTACCATAACTAACCCCAAACTACCCAATCGGAACTAACCAGGAATAAACCATGCTGTTAAACGAACAACAAAAAATTGGCCTGTTTTTCGTAGTACTGTATTCAATATTTTTTATCATGTTTATGCAGATACACCTCATGTCCGGGGTTATTTCTGGCTTACTCACCTATACCCTTACCCAGAAGCTCGAAGATTTTCTGGCCAGAAAAATGCACCGCTGGGGTAACAAAGCAAAACTGTTTTCCGTATTACTGCTCTCACTGCTCATCATGGTTTTACTCATTGGCGGCTTTGGCTATCTCATCAGCTGGGTCATCAGCGTAGCAAAAGACCCGCAACAAACCCTCACCCACATTCAAAACCTATTTAACAGCATTGCCAACTCCTTGCCTAAAGAACTGAGTAATTATCTGCCCGATAACCTGATTGAGCTACGTGCCAATGCGCTAAACTTCATCAAAGAACATGTCCTATATCTTCAGTCGGTAATCAAACAGCTATTCCACTCACTACTTATCATCATCATCGGTATGATTATCGGCTTAATAGCGGGCTATCAACAAAATAAACGCAACATCACCGAAACTCCATCCACTTCCACTATCTACATGCAGGCACTAAAAGATGGCCTCGACCGCCTGATACTGGTATTCCAGTACGTCGCATTCTCACAAGTCATGATCGCCCTGTTTAACACCATCATGACTGCCCTCTTCCTGCTTATTGTCTTACCCCTATTCGGCATCCATCTGCCATTTAGTAAAAGCCTGATACTTGCCACTTTCATACTTGGCTTGATACCCATCATCGGCAATCTGATAGTTAATACCATCATGTGTTTGGTTGCCTTTACCATTTCATTCTGGATTGCCGTAATCGTACTGACATACCTAATCATTATTCACAAAATCGAATATATACTGAATGCCAAAATAGTAGGCACCAAAATCCATGCCGGCATCTGTGAGCTGCTTATCGCCATGGTACTTTCCGAAACCCTGTTTGGCGTAATCGGCTTAGTATTTGCCCCTATTTTCTATGCCTTTTTGAAACTATCACTAAAACAGCTCAAAATCATTTAATTCAGCCCATCAATTCTTCTTTCTGCATTAAAACTCGACTATTTATCAAGAAATGTTTACTAAAAAAGCACCTCATCAGAGGTGCTTTTATTTGGTTGTATTGCTGAACAACTCTGTTTAGAACGTACATGTTATCCAGTCATATCCCCTGCATATCACGCTGGCACATTGCTCTCTACCAGCCCCAAATACCCGCCAATACCGGCAACATCGCTCGTACCTGTGCTGGTACTCATACCAGCCTGCATTAAAATGCTCAAACGCGCCGGGCTAGATTACTGGCCTCACGTAGACATTCATTACCATGACAGTCTGGAAGCCTTTATAGAGATGACGGAAGCTCAAACTAATGCACAGGTATATTTAATAGAAACGTATGGCACGCGCAATTACACTGAGTTTGATTTTAGTAATAGCTCACAGGAGATTTATTTTTTATTCGGCCGCGAAACAACTGGCCTGCCCACAGAATTCGCTCGGGCACGTAGCAATAACTGCCTGCGTATTCCCCAGTCGGAGCATATCCGCTCTCTGAACCTCTCCAATGCTGCCGCAATTGTGCTGTACGAGGCATTACGGCAGCAGGATTTTAATGGGCTTGGCTAATTCACTCTATACAGAGTAAGCACAAATACAAACAGCAGCACCAAGGCTGCTGTTATGTTTTGTATCAGGCATCCATAATCATTGCCTTCTAGCCTTTAGCCAAAGCAAGAAACCCGGCTGATCTTTCAACCGGGTTCTTCTTATGGGGAGTCTGGCGGTGTCCTACTTTCACATGGGCATCCATACTATCATCGGCGCTAGGTCGTTTCACGGTCCTGTTCGGGATGGGAAGGCGTGGGACCAACCCGCTAT